>NZ_JBLVOM010000315.1:0-4235 GCF_053543775.1 Acinetobacter endophylla
ATAACAGCCATTATGTTAAATGGGGAGTGATTTAGTGGAATATTCTTTAATTTTTTATATGAAAGAAGATACCTTGAATCGTGTCAAAAGAAGCATAGATTTTTTATCCATACCTCTAGTGTTCATTCTTTATAGTAAAATTTTAATCGTTAAACCCACTAAAGCAGAACCGATGATGACTCTGAGCACACTTTGATTAAATTTAAATAATGCGACTACAGCTAAAATTGCAATAATGGCAGAGATATAATCAAAATTCCCTTCAAAACCCTGTGGCCAAAGCACGTGGTAACATAAAAAGAGTGCCAAATTTAAAATTACGCCCACCACGGCAGCGGTAATGGCGGTTAAAGGGGCAGTAAATTTAATTTGATTGTGTGTGGACTCTATAACAGGTGCTCCGGCTAAGATAAAGAAAAATGAGAAAATAAAAGTAAACCACGTGACGATGATTGCACCTAATGCACCTGCAATAAATTGATGTTCAGCACCCAACAGCGAATGGTTATAAGCTGCTAAGAAGCCGACAAAAGCCACCACCATGATCAATGGGCCGGGAGTACTTTCACCTAGGGCTAAACCATCGATCATTTGAGTTGGGGTGAGCCAGTGATAAAAACCGACAGCGCCTTGATAAACGTAAGGCAGAACAGCATAAGCACCACCAAATGTCAGAAGTGCAGCTTTAGTAAAGAACCAAGCCAGTTGAGTATAAGAATGACTCCATCCCAAAACTGCTGTTAAAGAGATGAGTGGAATTGCCCATAAAAGTGCTGAAATTACAGTTATTTTGATCAGATGAGACCATTTAAAAACAGCATGTTCAGGTGTAGGGGTATCATCATCAATAATTGCACGTCCATAGGATTTTTGACTGGACTGATGTGCATTTAGCTTAAATAAATCAGGATACTTTTTACCGACCAAATAACCCGATATCGCTGCACATAAAACGATTAAAGGGAAAGGAATATTAAAAATAAATATTGCAAGAAAAGCGATAACTGCAATCGCCCATAGAAATTTATTCTTTAATGAACGACTGCCAATACGATACGTGGCATGAAATACAATTGCGGCAACTGCGGGCTTAATGCCATAAAACAAACCGGCAATGATCGGGACGTCGCCATATTTCACATAGACCCAAGACAGCCCAATGAGGATAAAAAGAGAAGGTAGAACAAATAAAACCCCTGCAACGATGCCACCTTTGGTTTTATGCATTAACCAGCCAATATAAGTTGCAAGTTGTTGAGCTTCGGGGCCGGGTAAGAGCATGCAATAATTCAATGCGTGCATAAAACGCTGTTCTGAAATCCATTTTTTTTCTTCAACTAACTCTTGGTGCATAACAGCGATTTGCCCGGCAGGGCCACCAAAGCTAATGAATCCCAGTTTTAACCAAAATTTGAATGCTTGCCAAAAGCTGATAGATTCAATTTCTGTTTCATCTATTAAAGATGACTTATTATTCATGTTAAATTCCTTTGAAAGTCTGCATATAAGCCATCAAAAATATGGTTTGAAAGATGGAGTAATTGATCATCATCTGTGATCGTGCTTCTTAAGCCTTGCAAGATTTTTTCAATGCCTAAGGCTTCGGCAGGCTCATTTCCCCCAACATCTAAAAAATGAACAATTTCAGCGATTTTATTTAAAGCAGGGGTTTGTAATTCAAAGCTATGCATTAACACTTCAAAAGTGACTAGATGATTGATATGGGTAAATTGGGCATCATCAAAATCAAAACCTAAGGTATCTTTGGGGCAATCATTGGGATGCTCTAACCAAATAAATTTTGCCTGAGGGTCTACAAATTTCTGAATGATCCATGCCGATGCCAAACGGTCAACCCAAGGACGCTTTCTGGTTGCCCAGATTTTATTTTGAAAATCTTGCTTGCATAGGACTTTTAATTGCTGTTCAAAATTATTGGGTTCATCGTATTCACCTAACCGGGCAATAACTTGTTCTAATCGGGTGAGTTCATTCAGTGTTTTGCTTTGATGAGTATTTGGGAAAAAATCTATTTCTATCAGTGAATTGAGGTTTTTTCTTAATTTTCGAATCTGTTTGAGATGTTCTTTTTTCTTATTTTCCTCAAGCGTATTTTGTATTTGTGAAATTTCAGTTCTCAGTTCTTCATATTCTCCAGTCCTGTCGAAAAGTTGAGCAAGGTCTAAATGTGCAGGAGGTTCAGTCTGAAAGATATAGGCATGCCCATGTTCATTAAGATGATCATGAACAACAGACTCGAATTTTTCAGAATGTGCTTCGGGTAAGAGGTAAACACCATCTCTTAAAGTTGCTGCACCATTTGACTTTAATGAACGCCAAATTCGCATTCTTGCGGTTGTGCTTTGACTGGGAAGTGATGAGATCAGTAATGATATTTTCATGTTATAAAATCAACAAATTTTGTTTATCTTATAACAATTTTAAAGGATTAAAAATAGTTTTCCTTTAATAAGAATATATGTAAAAGTCATAAAAGATTTTTCTATCCTTTAATAGTAAATTCAACAGATGCTTATAACTTAGCAGTTTGTAAAATAGAACTTTATAAATCTACTCATCTAGGAAATGCACATGGTCTGGCTTATTGCTAAGTACGCTCTAACTGCTGGAATGGTCATACTTATTTCAGAAGTTGCTAAACGTAGTGACCGTCTAGGCGGATTGATTGCAGCCTTACCTATCGTAACGATACTTGTGCTGATATGGATGAAACTTGAGAATCAAGACCCGCAGAAAATTTCAAATCATGCTTGGTATACCTTTTGGTATGTAGTACCGACATTACCTATGTTTTTAGCATTCCCAATACTTTATCAGCGTTATGGATTTTGGCTATCTCTAGCCATTTGCTACGTAATGACCATTCTTCTTTTTCTTGCATGGGCAGCTATATTGCACCATTTCGGTATTGATTTGCTATAAATGAACTAGGGGCATGAATGTTAGTTTTTCTAAAATTAACATAATACACCTTATACGAAACACTTTATATTTATCATTAAATTTCAGTATATTAGATTAAGCCGCTCTAGGAAGTAAGGCACCAGAGCGGCTTTTTATTGATTATTCATGTTCCACGCTTAAAATTCGAACAGTGTTTCATGTTTTTTATAAGTTAAACTAAATTTAGTTGCTAATCCCAATAAGCTATTCACTAACTTGTAAATATCGGTATACCGCCTGACGACTAATCCCAAAAGCTTTCCCTAATGCCATTTTCGATGGATACTTCCCCTCCTTCCATGCTTGTCGTAAAGCTTCAGCTTGGTCAGGCTTTAGTTTATGCACCCGACCTTTGTACTTCCCCTGAGCAGAGGCGAGTTTTATTCCTTCCTTTTGCCGCTCTAAAATGATCTCACGTTCGAACTGTGCAAAAGCACCCATCATTTGAAGCATCAAATTATCCATCGGGGTGGATTCGGCTGTAAAAGTAATATTTTCTTTTACAAACTGGATGGCGATCCCTCGTTTGACCAGTTTATCTACTTCAGTGACCAAATCTTTTAGGCTTCGCGCAAAACGATCCATTGAATGTACAATCACCCTGTCCCCTTCCCGGACATAGTTCAACATTTCCTGAAATTTAGGTCGGTCAGTATTTTTACCTGAAGCACGGTCAACAAAAATCCGGTCGACCTCAATTCCTTCAAGTTGACGTCCAGTGTTTTGCTCGACAGAACTTACCCGGACATACCCTACTTTTTGGCCTTTCACTTTTTCAGGCACTGTTGCAAATAACCACGAATGGTAAGCTGAAGACTGTTTTAGCTAAAGGTGCAGCATATGAATCCTTTCCATGGTCGGCATTTTCAGGGCGAAATCATTCTTTGGGCTGTGCGCTGGTATTGTAAATATGGCATTAGCTATCGTGAACTGCAGGAAATGCTGGCCGAACGGGGTGTGAATGTTGATCACACGACTATTTACCGTTGGGTTCAACGTTATGCTCCTGAAATAGAAAAACGTTTACGCTGGTATTGGCGTAATCCTACAGATCTGAGCTCGTGGCATATTGATGAAACCTATGTAAAAGTGAATGGACGATGGTCTTATCTGTATCGTGCAGTCGATCAACGTGGCGATACCATTGATTTTTATCTTTCTTCTAGACGTAATACCAAATCAGCATATTGTTTTCTTGGAAAAATTTTAAATAATGTGAAGAAGTGGCAAATTCCACAAGTGATCAACACGGATAAAGCACCCACATATGG
>NZ_JBLVOM010000316.1:0-1743 GCF_053543775.1 Acinetobacter endophylla
CGTTGGATTTCTTTCAAACTTTGGCAGAGGATCAAGGATTCGAACCTTGACGAACGGTTTTGGAGACCGTCATGCTACCATTACACCAATCCTCTACTTCCACCCAATATCCAGTTGCCCAAATATCGATTGGTGGGGACGGAGAGACTCGAACTCTCACACCTCGCGGCGCTGGAACCTAAATCCAGTGCGTCTACCAATTTCGCCACGTCCCCAATGGCTGTGTATATTATAGAGATAGACCGGCATTGACAAGCGATTTTACAAGCAATCACAATCTATTCCGCTATAAAATAAACAGTTAGTTCTATTTTTAATTTTTTATAAAATATATGCCGAAAATTTGATTCATTTTAGGATATGACTGTCGATTCGTTGTTTTTAGTCATTTCGATTCAATTCCAATATTTCAAATTAAAACTCAAATGACCTTCTAATCTTGATCAGCATGGGCATTCAGAATACTGAAACTCTTATTCATAAATTATTTTTGAAGTTGTGCATGGAATGCAGAATACAACACAGCATAAATAACAACAGCTTTACTAAATTTCAGGCAATAAAAAAGCAAGGCACTCGCCTTGCTTTAATATGATGGTGGGGATAGAGAGACTCGAACTCTCACGCCCAGAGGGCGCTGCGACCTGAACACAGTGCGTCTACCAATTCCGCCATATCCCCATGACTGTGTATATTATAGCGATCAGACCTGATTCACAAGTAGTTCTATAGAAAGCTAAATACTTTTATATCAAAAATTAATCATTTAATTCATTATTGATCAAATACCAATCTATTTAGGCCAATATATAAGATTGATAGACACCATGGGACTGATCCATATAACATTTAAATTATTGAATATACAGATCGCATGAATTATTGCAGCAATACAATGAAATTTACTAAAGCCCTGCCCTTGCAATCATTCGCTAGATAATTTAAGCCCAGAACGCATTGATGTTCATCAACCATGACAGCAAAAATCTGGTACTAAAAAAACCGCCCTCAAATTTCAGGTAATAAAAAAGCAAGGCATTAGCCTTGCTTTAATATGATGGTGGGGACGGAGAGACTCGAACTCTCACACCTCGCGGCGCTGGAACCTAAATCCAGTGCGTCTACCAATTTCGCCACGTCCCCATCAGGGTACCAACTTAGCGTTGGATTTCTTTCAAACTTTGGCAGAGGATCAAGGATTCGAACCTTGACGAACGGTTTTGGAGACCGTCATGCTACCATTACACCAATCCTCTACTTCCACCCAATATCCAGTTACTCAAATATTGATTGGTGGGGACGGAGAGACTCGAACTCTCACACCTCGCGGCGCTGGAACCTAAATCCAGTGCGTCTACCAATTTCGCCACGTCCCCATCAGGGTACCAACTTAACGTTGGATTTCTTTCAAACTTTGGCAGAGGATCAAGGATTCGAACCTTGACGAACGGTTTTGGAGACCGTCATGCTACCATTACACCAATCCTCTACTTCCACCCAATATCCAGTTACTCAAATATTGATTGGTGGGGACGGAGAGACTCGAACTCTCACACCTCGCGGCGCTGGAACCTAAATCCAGTGCGTCTACCAATTTCGCCACGTCCCCATCAGGGTACCAACTTAACGTTGGATTTCTTTCAAACTTTGGCAGAGGATCAAGGATTCGAACCTTGACGAACGGTTTTGGAGACCGTCATGCTACCATTACACCAATCCTCTACTTCCACCCAATATCCAGTT
>NZ_JBLVOM010000316.1:1763-40548 GCF_053543775.1 Acinetobacter endophylla
TGGTGGGGACGGAGAGACTCGAACTCTCACACCTCGCGGCGCTGGAACCTAAATCCAGTGCGTCTACCAATTTCGCCACGTCCCCAATGGCTGTGTATATTATAGAGATCATTTCCAGCTGACAAGCCGTTTATCATAAAAAAACACTCGTTTGATTAAATAAGAAACAATTCAAGTTTTATTGTATTTTTCTCATTCAATTTCAGTCATTAAGTAGTCTTTCACAGCTTGAAAATCGGCCAATCTATGCTGCTTCTGCTTACTTAACATTTCTTCTAATAAGCCTTGAAAAGCCTGTAAGTGCTGCGGTAACTCAACTTTCAGACGCTGACAATGCAAAAAGGCCCAATCCAGATAATCTGTCGCCTGTAAACGCTGACCACTCAACCACTCATAAAAAATAACACCCAAAGCATAAACTTCACTTTGTAGGCTCTTGGCTTGGCCTTGGAACAGTTCCGGCGCCATATAACGCGGTGTCGCATTCAGTTCATGCAGGTCATTCTGATGGAGTATTTGGACATGCTCAAAATCAAGCAGGCAGACCCTGCCCTGATTATTTACAAAATGTTCCTGCTTTAAATCGGCATGCAAATAACCCAATTCTTGCAGGCAGATTAAAGGCTCCACAGCTTGTAGCAAATGTTGCCGAATTTGCGTGATGGATTGCTGATGCGGCATGATCTGAAAATGCGCCGGCGCATCGACCAGAATTAAGGCCTGCTCAAATTGTTCATGATTGATCTTGAAAGGCTGTTGAATAATTTGATGTGGAAGGAAAAAATTTAGATCACCTGAGCTGGCATGAGCCTGATAAAAATCCAGCTCATGTTGCCAGCCTAGTTCAGCATGTGGAGATGATATTAAACTATCAGATCTATGCGATATCTGGGTTTTTAGCCAGAGCGCATTTCCCTTGGCATAATAAAGACGCCGACCAAAACCCAGACTACGGGCTTTGGTTCGTAGTTCAAAATCAGAAATATCGAGATGATCTAAATTAAGTCGTGGCAATGTATTCAGGTATTGGATTAAGTGTATGCTGATAATTTAGCAGCTCCAGACAATGCTGAATAGTTTTCCCGACCCGTTCCTGAGTCTCAATGAGGGAAATTTTCGGCCATGTGGCACGCTCGCCTTCACGCTGTAAAATTTTAAACAGATACGGCCGTGGATTCTGCAACATATAGCTATAGTGGCGCAGGCTATATTTACCGACAATATTCACATCACCATAATAACGCTGGTCAACTACACCATAGCCATGATCCAGCAGACGGCGTACAGGAGGTAATCTTCCGGCATGCTCTCTGGCAAAATCCATCATGCCTTTGGTAATCACCGCGCCCTGACGGCGAACAATCCGTTGCGGCCAGCTCAAGGTACCTTTACGGAAACGTGAAATATCATCCTGCATGAATGGCACGATATGCGGGTTGGTCTGACTGGCAATGGTATAATTGATATTATACAGGCGTGCCATTTTTTCCTGTGGGAAATCACTCCGTACACTGCCATCTACCCAGCGGGTTGAACCCATATAAGGCGTATATTGATCATCATAGCGCTTACTGGTCAAACGAACCGGTGGAAACAGAATCGGCACCGCACAAGAAGCCAGTACTGCACTCCAGACCAGTAAATCCGGAGAAGTATAGGCATTTAAAATGCGTGCATCCTGTCCAGCATCATAAGGCGCAACCGCAATATTGATATGCAGACCTGAGGTTTTAAGCGCTTCTTCGAAGGTCAGATCACCCAGATTTTCGACTAGAAATTTTTTCAGATATTTTACATCCGCCAGACCACCATTGCCTTTCATCAATTCACTCATGGTGCGAAAATGAAAAGCCTCATGAAAGAAATTATGGCCTTTCAAAATATCAATATATTGCGAAGGTTTGGATACACCTAACATGGCGGTCATGATGGCGCCCGCACTAGAACCCGACATGACTTTTGGCAATAAATCCTGCTCCATTAAGGCCTTGCATACGCCCGTATGAAACAGACCTAAAGTTGAACCACCAGAAAACATCAAGGCCGGTTGTCCATAAGCACGCTGACAATGCTGAAAATACTCTAATTTTTCTTCAATACTTAGGCAAGTACAGTCTATTGAAGCAATATAGGCTAAGCTCTGGCTGACTTCTTCGACATAATCTTCAATAATTCTTTTAGTGCCCACATAGGCTTCGGTAAACAGTAGAGGATGGGCAATGTTGGCAATATCGTAGCTCAGGCCTTCGCGCAAAATATACATCAGGTCACGGGTGCGCTTTTGTTGTCGATAGCGTCGTAATTTACCCAGACGATGTGCGATCACTTCTGCATCAAAGTAGGGTGAACTGTTATCAAATTTCCATTCCTGTGCACCTGATTCTTCATCTATTTTCAGGGCAATATATTTCCATTCCTCATAGGACTCAGCCTGTTGCAGCTGCTGCTTGAGCTTTTTAATACGATAGGCCTGATGTGGATTAATATCCTGAGTAAAATCTTTAAACAGCATCTGCCTTTTCCCTATATTTATTCTTGATACAGCTCGTACCCAGAGCCAGAAAATGTGTACAAATTTTCTATCCTCTACAATAACGAAAATTCTCTACTTTAAGCAAATTATCATACTTTTCTGGCTTTGACTGTGAATTTTGCAATGGTACTATCTTAGCCATAATTTTAAATCTGTAATGTTAAATCATGGCGAAAATTGAGTTACCTGACCATATTTTAAATGCCCTTTCGACTGTTCTGCAGCAACTTCAGCAAAGTCTGCCCGAACTGAAACAAATTCCTGATTTTTCTGCTCATGCCTATAAATGGCAACATGGTGAACTCAAACCTATTCATCAGCTTAGACAGATGGAACTGGCCGATTTAAAAGGGATTGAGCGACAAAAAGAAAAAGTCATCCAGAACACGTTGCAGTTTTTAAACGGCTTACCTGCCAATGATGTCTTACTGACCGGTTCACGCGGTACGGGTAAATCCTCCATTGTTCGTGCCCTACTCACCGAGTATGCAGATCAAGGGTTACGATTAATTGAAATCGAACGGGATGATTTATCCGATCTGCCTCAAATTCAGCAACTCATTGCAGAGCGTCCAGAGAAGTTCATTGTCTACTGTGATGATCTGGCCTTTAATGCCGAAGATGAAAATTATCGCAGTTTAAAGAGTGTTCTGGATGGTTCTTTACAGTCCGGTTCCAGCAATTTTGTGATTTATGCGACCAGTAACCGTCGTCATTTATTACCCGAATTCATGCATGAAAATACGCCCGTTACCCGAGTTGATGTGCCGCAATATACTGAATTACATCCTCAGGAAGCGATTGAAGAAAAAATTTCACTGTCTGACCGCTTTGGTTTATGGCTGTCTTTCTATCCAATGGATCAGAACCTGTATTTGGAAATTGTCGAACATTACCTCAAAAAGGCAGGCATGGAACTCACGCCAGAAACCCGTGCTGAAGCCCTACGCTGGTGTCAGGCACGCGGTCAACGTTCAGGACGTGCTGCCTATCAGTTTTCCAAGCACTGGATTGGTTCAACCCAACTAAATGCCTCTTAACAACTTAAAAGCGACCGGTTCAGGTCGCTTTTTTCATATAAATCATTTATATTAGGACTTACGCACTATCATTTATAGATTCTCTGTGGTAGCAGATGATTTTTATCGAGAATAAAGTCATCAATGAAGTCTTTGATGATTGGTCTAAATAATTTCTTCTGCCAACGATATACATTTTCAAAGATCCCCTCAAACTGGTTCTTTTGTATCTCGACGTAGGCCATCAAGGCTGAAAAAATATGATTCAAAATCAGTTTAGATCGTCTTACTTGAAACTTTTCAATATGACAAACCTGTTTAATCACTCGGTGATATTGTTCTATTTTCCAATGACTTGAATGTAATTCATGAAAACCCTCAAAGGACAATAAATCATCTTCATCTTGATGCACAATATAAAACCTCTGCTGTTCTTTTAACTGAGTCTTAAATAATTGTACAAAGCCAAAATCTTTGAGCCAGACCACTTGACCCTGATGGAAATCTGGCAATAAACGCAGTTGAAACCATTGTCCTTTTTCTGGGGAAACCTTACGGTTACAGTCGATACCAAACATAAATCGAATACCATATTTTCTTATGGTTTTTAGATTTCCAGTCGATGAATACCAACTATCACCTGTAATAAATTGAATCTTTGCACCCCAACTGAGTACTTCACTTAACATATCCATAAAGTAATCATTCTTGGTTTTACTTTCAGATTTGTCATAAATTCGGAAATTAATTGGAATATTTTGACCATTTTGATCTGTCGCATACAAGGTAATGAGATTAATACCCTTGACGGATCGGTGGTGTTTGCCTGACCAAAAATAGCTAACTAAGTCCATATGTTGACTATATGGTTTATCTAAAACAGTATCATCAATACTGACTATAAGTTTATTATTATCAATATGTTGAATTGCTTCTTGATATAGGTCGTGAGGTGTGTAGTCTTCACGCTCTAGAAAGCGATTTACACTATCATGCGAGATATTATAAGTCTCGGCAAGTTGTGTGCAGCTAATAGAGTTCGGTTCTGTCATGAGAAAGCCCATATAAATGGGTAGAGTACAAGTTGCTGTAGAAGCATTTTTAATTCGTCTGATCACAGATACTTTATAAAGTATTTTAATACTTTTTTGAATCCGTCAATGCGTAAGTCCTATATATAATGATGATACTCAAAAGAAAATTAAAATTATGGATGTCGGCGCAGTTCTCATTCAACTTAAGCCCTTACACATGCAGCAAGTTCATGACTGGCAGCGTACTTTGAAAGCACGTCAAGACGAAGTAATTGAAACGCTTAAGGCTGAACAGGTTCATGTCGAGTCCTGGTTTTATCTGCAACTTCATGGTCAGGACTATTTGATTGCATATATGCGCGCCGACAATATTCAAAAAGCGCAAAATATTGCAAAACTCAGTACTTTCCCAATTGACCAAGTGCATAAACAGTTTAAAACTTCATGGCAAGCGGTTTATCCCGCCGAATTGTTATTGGATGCTACAGTTACCTGATTTATTAGCACGGCTATTCAAAATAGTTTTGTAATAAAGACTTCTCCCCAATCAATAATAAAAAAAGCCCTGGAAATACAGGGCTTTTTTGACATCTCGAATTATTGTTTATCACCGATAATGGTAGACCATAGCAGGTCATCAATTTCACTGCCATTGAAATAAACAGTAGCCTTCAATGATTCAGGCTGGTTCTGTTTGACCTCAATTACCTGATCATCGCTGTCCTTAATTCTAAGCACGCCCTCTTTTGGCAAATGCTTATAGTTATTTAATACGGTTTCATCCATTTTAAATGGTGTCGTGGTATTAAAATCAAAACTGTAACGATAATCTGCCAGATCAGGCTGACCGATAATCGTACCACGACTGGTTAAGGTACGAATCCCATTACTGCCACTGCCATAATCATCGACCAATCTGTAATTATAATTACGCACCTGCAGATATTCTTTGCTCTTTGTATCAAACGCGATTCCAGAAGTACCTGCCTGACCGGTCTCGGCGATACGCTGGAATTCCAACTGATCGATTTGATAAGATTCGGATTGCCCCATGTTATTTTTGGTTTTACGATGCACAATTGTGCCAGAAATCAGGTAGTCGTCCTTGAGATTAAAATCTACATTTGAACCATAACGGACATTGCTAAAGCTTAAAGTCGTCGTGTCACCATTCACCGTCTGAGTAATGTTTGAGCCTTTACGGTAAGTTTTATCCAGAATAATACAGTTATCTTTATCTGTTTTTAATTTCAGGGTTTTGACCGAACCAGTGGTATTGACTTCCGAACAGATCAGATTTGGATATTTAATACTATTGATGCCCAGATTATAAATTTTGATGATACGTGCAGTACGCCCATAAGGATAATCTGCAAATACTTCTCCAATCATGTGACCTAGAGCAACGTTATAGTCGGTATCATTACTGGTATTTCCGGAAATTTTATCTCGAATTTTGTCTACAATGTCCTGATCTTCAAGCAGGACAAATTCCTCTGAAAGCTCAGAGGAAATACTTTCTTTCGGAACATTTGGAGGTGTAGTGACAGTAGGACTGTCTGAGCTACTTCCCCCACCACCACAGGCACTCATTAAACCCGAGACAAGAGCGAGTCCAAAGATAGAAATCTGCTTTTTTATAAAATTTATTCCCTAAAATTTCTTTGCATTTTTATTTGGTGATCACTAAAGATTGGCCATCTCGAAACTGAACAGCTCAAATGCTATTTCTGCCGGTAATGTTTTTTCTTGGCAACCAGTTTTATCCTTAGATAGCGCTTTATTTTTAAACAAAGAAATTTTTGGTTCTGTAATTTTAATGTATATTTCAAACAACAATTATCATAAGAAATGAAGTGCTTATTTGAAGCTCGCTCCTTACCAGAGTCACTTTTCAATACAATTAAAGCGCATTTAATTAAATCAATTTACTTTGCAACAAAGCTTATAAAATTTGTAATGGTTAAGTTAAAGATGGATTGAATTTTCTTTTTATGGAGAATCATGTTCAACTTTTATACAGAGCCATGAAAGAGAATATTGAAAGATAGGATGACTTTAGAGCATATAAAATGATAATTTTTATGATATGAAATACTTAATTATTTACAGAAGATTTAAAGCGTCGATTATTTTAGATTGGTCATGGATTCACTGGATTTTTTCCGACGCTTATATTCAAACATGTTCTGATCCGCTTGTGCGAGCGCTGCAAATAAACCATGACCAGGATGACGCATCGCCATACCAATCGCTGCGCCAATGTTTGCTGCTGCAAAGGCATTAATTAAACGATCCACTAAACTTTCAGTACCCGTTTCATCATTTTCTACGCTAAGAATCACAAACTCATCACCACCCAAACGGGCAACAATATCGTTGATCCGTACATTATCTCGTAATACTTGAGCCGCATTTTGAATCAGCCTGTCACCTTCATCATGACCCAAACTATCATTCACCTTTTTTAGGTCATTTAGGTCAATAAATAATACAGCGGCGGGATGACCATATTGCTTGCAACGCTCTTCTTCTGCTCGCAGCAGTTTTTCCCAGGCACGGCGATTATAGAGCCCGGTCAATTCATCTTTACTGGCTTCTTCCTGCAATAATTCATGCTGTCTTATCTGCTCACTCTGACGTAATTCTGCCTGCAATATCGAACTGAGCAATTGTCCCAACAACTCGACCAGTTGCATATCTTGCACAATAGCTTCCGATTTGGTTTCTGGATCAATCGCACAGAGCGTTCCAAACAAACTACCATCTTCTTTAAGGAGTGGCTGACCAATATAAGATTTTATACAGACCTGCTGATTAATCGGCGCTGTGGCGTATAAAGGAATTTCTTCAGAGCGGGGGGCAATTCTCGGGGCCTTACCTGCGACCATATGAGAACAAAAAGAATCAGCCCACTGAAACACTTGACCGGGTCGTATATCATAACCATGATCTTCACTTTGCAGCACAATCCAGTCTTGGCCTTCTACCCGGGTGATCATCCATAAATTAAAGCCAAAATGCTGATGCAGAAACTTTAACACTGCCTCTCCAGCATCCTGAAAACTTTTGAAATTTATATTTTCCATCCGAGATTGCCTCTGCTACAAACCTGTAAAAATATGCATGATATAAACTTAAGCTATTAAACTATTTTTCCGGTTTCAATAGAATATACAAGCTCTAAATACAGCTATAAAACTATATATTTACAACATACCGTTGCTATAAGTTTTCATTTAAAAATTCACAATAAAAAAGAGGCCTTAGCCTCTTTTTTTCAAGCCTGAAATCTATGCCTCTGTCGGATTAGTCAATTCCGTCATTGGCCAGCGTGGTGTGGTGGTCACCGCCAAGCCATCATGCTGCCCTGCTTTTAAACGCTGATAGCCCGCAAAAGCAATCATTGCACCATTGTCTGTACAGAGTGCAGGTTCAGCATAATAAACAGATGCACGGATCTTGGCTAAATCTGCTTCTAAACGCTCACGTAAACGCTTATTGGCACTGACACCGCCCGCAATCACCAGACGTTTAAGCCCCGTTTGCTTCAATGCTTTCACCGACTTTTTCACCAGAGTATCGACAATGGCTTCCTGAAAACTGGCAGCGATGTCGGCATCGCGGTTTTCATCACCCAGTTTTTTCATCTGTACAGAAACTGCCGTTTTTAGACCACTGAATGAGAATTCCAGACCTTGATGCAGCATTGGGCGTGGGAATGCAAATGCATTTGGATCGCCCTGTTCCGCCAATTTAGAGATATTCGGACCGCCCGGATATGGCAAGCCCATCATTTTCGCGACTTTATCAAAGGCTTCGCCTGCCGCATCATCAATGGATTCACCGAGCAATTCATACTGGCCAATGCCATAAGCAGCCATGAGCTGAGAATGTCCACCCGATACCAATAATGCAACAAATGGAAACTCAGGCGGAGTTTCTGACAACAAAGGTGCCAGCATATGACCTTCCATATGATGCACACCAATTGCGGGTTTATTCAGTGCAAAGGCCAAAGTACGACCAAACAATGCGCCTGTCATGAGTGCGCCCATCAGACCCGGGCCACGGGTATATGCGACTGCATCAATTTCTGATTTTTTCACGCCGCTCTGTTCAAGCAGCTCATTGATGAGTGGAATCAGTTTACGCACATGATCACGTGACGCCAGCTCTGGAACTACACCGCCATATTCTGCATGCAGTTTAATCTGGCTATAAAGCACCTGTCCGCGCAAACCCAACTCGCTGTCATACAGCGCAAGTCCTGTTTCATCACACGACGTTTCCAAGCCTAAAACGATCATTAAACTGCCTATAACCTGTATCAATTCTATTGCAGCAACTATTATAGACTTGTGGTATGAGATGTAAATGAGTAAAATACTGACCTTCACTTGTGATTGAGGGCAATTCAGCCCGAGATCTTACCCTAACTGATATGAGGATTCTTCATGCCACAAGTTAAATTGAAAGAAGGCGAGCCAGTAGACGTAGCTATCCGTCGTTTCAAACGTTCATGCGAAAAAGCGGGTGTTCTTGCTGACGTACGTAAGCGTGAATTCTACGAGAAACCAACTCAAGAACGTAAGCGCAAAAAAGCTGCTGCTGTTAAACGCTACCAAAAGAAATTGGCGCGTGAATCAGTACGTACGACTCGCCTTTACTAAGATTAATTTGTGATTGATTGCCTGGAATAAATAATGACGACTTTAAAAGACCAAATCACGGATGTTTTGAAAGCAACAATGCGTGCCAAAGAAATGTCCAAGCTGACGGTCATTCGCAGTCTACAGGCAGCAATTAAGCAAATCGAAGTCGATGAGCGCAAAGAACTTGACGACGCTCAGGTTCTTGCGGTCATTGAAAAACAAATTAAACAACGTAAAGAATCGGTTAAAGCCTTTGCAGGCGCTGGCCGAGATGATTTAGCTAGTAAGGAACAAGCCGAAATTGAGATTTTGTCTCAGTTTCTACCAGAAGCTATGACTGAGGAAGAACTTGATTCCATGATTGCGCAAGCTATTGCAGCGCAACAAGCTACTAGCATGAAAGATATGGGTAAGGTGATGAATTCTCTGCGTCCGCTCATAGCCGGGCGCGCCGATCCTGCACAAGTTTCCGCCAAAATCAAAGCGCAACTTGCTTAATCCCTACTTTCTAGCATCTTGTCTTTAACGTTGAACTGCCTTTAATCATCAAAGACAGTTCTTGACGTATTCTTATTACAAATTACAATCGACCTGATAACGCTTAAGTAATTGCATCTCTTTAGACGATTTCACTTCTACAATTACATCCTGTTTACTCATATTTTGAAACTGACGATCCAGATAAGCACGATTCTGGTCAGCGGCCTGATATAAACGATCAACATAGCGTCCTACAATTCCACAAAATTTTGCATTCTGCTCAGGACTAAATCCCTGTTGCTGCGGATTTAACCCACTTAAAAATTGACGCGATTCCTTTTTATAATCTGCATTAATTCGCTCTATCGCTTCTATATATTCAACTGCACTCGCAGCAAAAATCCCATAACTCCACCCCAGTAGACACACACCCAATAGTATTTTTTTCATATTATGCTTCAGTTTGATTCACGCTGATCTTTCAAAAAGATTGTAGCCTGATTGAATATATTCTTGCTATATCATCCTGATACAAAAACTTAAAACCCAGTGCAACCTTAAATCTTGTATTGATGTGCCTGCTGCATCTGTTTCAGACGCTGGCGAATGGTGGACGATAAAGATTGATTGTTTTTCACGCTACGCTGGGCATGTAATAAGGATTTGATCGCGGTTTCTTCATATCCCGACCAATATTCTACTTCTGCACGATAGCGCAGTACATTAGCAGCCTTGATCGGCGAATCTGGCTCTGCATTGGCAGCCACTTGCATCAGTCGCCAGCCACTCACATCACGTGAATTGGCATTTAAAAATCGCTGCACTAAAACTTTTGCTTTATCGGGTTGCTTGGCACGAATCAACACTTCTGCATATTTATAATTGAGCGCTCGATTCTCTGGCATGATCCGCGCTGCTGACGCTACACTTTTCAAAGCTGCATCAAGCTGGTTCTGGGCTAAATAAATATCAGTCTGGAATAAAACCTGTAAAGGATGCTTCTGGTTATGCTTTTTTGCTCGATCTAAAGTAGCCTGCGCGGCCTGAAAATCACTTTGCTGTATTTGATAGGCAGTTAAGGCAAGCTGGCCTGCAAAATTATTTTGCCGGTCCATCAGTATAAGCTGCTCTGCATTGGTCTGACCAGACAACACCCTGCTATACCACTTGATAATTTCAAAGTCTTGATCATTGAGATTACGTTTCACCGCAGGAAGCTGGTTGGCACGTAAACGCGCTTCACTCATACGCTCGGTGGTCAGCGGATGAGTAAACCAGAAATCCGGCAGAAAGCTTAATCGGCTGGTCGAGCGATGCATGACCTCAAAGAAATCTGCCATACTATGCGGGTTATAGCCGGAACGATACATATATTGCATACCAATCCGGTCTGCCTCACGTTCCTGATTACGACTATAAGTGAGCTGTTTATCCAGAAGTGCTGCCTGTGAACCCATCATGACCGCTGTGCCGACATCGCCATCTGCCTGAGAAGCGACCAAAGCACCGACGAGAATTCCGGCTAGCGCCAGTAAACCTTGCCCTTTAAATGCATCCTGAGAGCGACTGTAATGACGTTGTGTGACATGTGCAATTTCATGCGCCATCACTCCTGCCACTTCATCCATGTTTCGGGCTGAATTAATCAGACCAGCATTAAGTGCAAAGAGGCCACCCGGTACGGCGAAAGCATTAATTTGGGGATCATTAATGACCAGCAAACCGATCGGCTGTTGCAATTGAGTCTGACTCAGGATATGAGAAAATACTGAAAGCAACTGATCTTCAAGCCATGGATTTTGCAGGACCGGCATTTGTTTATGCACTTCACGATAGACTTTTTCACCGATCATTTTTTCTTTTTGTTGATCGAGTAAGCCGACGCCTGTACCAATATCAGGCACAGAAAATTGTACATTTACTTGATTAAAATCATGGTTAGAGCCGTGCCCTGCTACCATATACAGACTTAAGCCACACGCCAGCGCCAATCGTTTCAATGAAAAATCTCTAATCCTGCCGATCTAATTTATCTTGAATATAGCATTAGAACAATGAGCAGAGACGCAAGAAAATGTTATTTTTTAATACCATTTAAACGACGAATCAGATGCATTTTAAAATTCCGGATTGACCACATAACGGGGCACTCGTCCTTCCAAGGCATCAACAAGATTCTGATAAGCCAGTTCTGCCATTTTTTTACGGGTGGCTGCAGTGGCCGAACCCACATGTGGCAATGTAACCACATTATCCAACTGGAATAATTCCGATTCCTTTAACGGCTCTTTCTGATACACATCCAGACCGGCAGCAAAAACCTGCTTGGCTTTTAAAGCTGAAATTAATGCCTGTTCATCAATGACCGAGCCACGTGAAATATTGACCAATACTGCATGGGATTGCATTTTAGCCAATTCCGCTGTCGCAATCAGCGCCTTGGAATCCGCATTCAAATCTACTGCAACGACCACAAAGTCAGAACGCTGTAACAGTTCCTCAAGCTGGCAATATTTCGCATTCAACCCTTGAGCAAGTTCTGGTTTTTCCCGACGATTATGATACAGAATATTCATATTAAAACCGTAAAAACCACGACGTGCGATTGCAGCTCCAATATGACCGAGACCAATAATTCCGAGGGTTTTTCCAAAAATATCCATACCAAATTGTGCTTCGCCCACGGTACGCTGCCATTGTCCCTGCTTGGTCCATTGATCCAGGTAAGCCACTTTGCGTGCTGCTGACATCAGTAAAGTGAAAGCCAGGTCAGCAGTGGTTTCAGTCAGTACATGCGGCGTATGACTGAGATAAATTTTCTTTTCATTTAAATAATCCAGTTCATAGTTGTCATAACCGACACTGACACTGGAGATAATTTTTAACCGGGTGGCACTGGCCAGATTATCGCGATTCAACAAGCGCCCTGCGCCAATCATGCCATCAGCATCCTGAACCTGCTGCAAAAGCTGTTGATTCACATCGCCTAGCTTCGGTTGTATATAACTAACCTGATAATTTTGTTCCAGCTTGTTTTGAATATCAGTATCAATTTGACTAAATACAACCACTTTTTGTTTCATCTATTTTTATTCCACAGCAAGATTATTCCAGACTGGCAGTCCTATTTTGCATAAACTGCCATAAACGTTTTTTTAGAATCGGCTGATCCAGCATTTCTTGTAAAGATGCCAACTGGATCATTTTCGTATTTGATATATGCGCTACAGGCCCGAGGAAAATAATATTTTTCTCTGCACTCATTCCATCCAGAAAACCCTGAATATAGGATTCTACACCACGTCCATCCTGAACGTTGGCCCAGGGAAATGGCCAGTTCAGCTCATGAAACTCACCTAGGACTGCACGCTGGATATTGCCCCATAGATTCTGGGTGTCTTCGGTCATTTTAGTTGCATCAATCATGATACTGCAATGCGCCAGACTTAAAGCCTGCAAACTGAATGGCGGGATCTGTACGATTTCACGCTGTTCCTGAACAGGTGCAATGTGAGTCGGTGCCGCAGGTGGTGTATCAACCTTAAGCGTAACAATTGGCTCTGGCTCAGGAATCGGTAGATCAGCCAACGCCTCTACGGAAGCAGGCTGTGGTAAGACGATATCGGTGTGAAATTCAGGTGCAGCCTGATCACGCCAGATCGAAACCTGGTGCGGCTGACATGCGCTGTCCCTAGGAATCCAGAGATCGATTCCTAATGTTGCCAGTATGTCACGCTGATGCCCAATCATCTTTTCATCATCACCAATTTCAGGCTGAACATTTTAGCCGGATTGCCTGTGCTTTGCCGAACTTTTTCAGCTTTTCTTTTTTATCCTGATGGATTCTAGTACAAAGTTTAGCTGTCTGCTAAAAACCGTGCTTTTAATACACAATTAAACCATTCCTGCTGTTATAACAGATTCCGGCTAAAGCTGCGCGTTCTCATTTATTTTCTACAGAATGGTTAAACTGTTCTTCTTTAACATTTGCTGAACGACCTGTTCTGCCTCAAAACCCAAGCGCCAATACAACAGCTCCATCACGTCCAACTCATCCTGTGTCACGATACGATCACTCCACAAACAGGCCTCTGCAATACCTAAAATACTGAGGCGATCACGCAATAACAGCCCCGCAATATCATTCAGGATTTCTGCTAGATCAATCGGCTCATCAGAAATTTCATTATATAAGTCCAGTTCCTGAGCGGTCAGAATCCGGTTTAAAATCCGCTCCCGCACCTCAAGCTGGTTGCCGCTATTAATCTGCTGTACATGCAGCAAGGCGTCGATCAAACGCACAATCTGTGGCTTGACCTCATCGAGTGCTGTAGGCGTATGTGCAGGAAGCAAATTCAGTTCGTATTTCACACATTCCAGTAATAATGCATCCAACAGGCCAATTTCGCCATCTTCCTGAATAATCCGTGCCAGCTTCATCAAAAACTGGCGTGCAACAGTTGTCGGCATGCCACCAATATTGTTACAAGCTTGCTGGAAAATCGAGATATGCACCCGCCCGTCCAGATTGAGCAATGAATCTACAATGGCACGGCTAACTTCAGCCTCAGTCGGAATAAATTCACGATATTGACGGATCATTAAAATGGCGACCATCACTTCACGAGAACCAGTTGCGGTTTGTAATGCACGCTCAATCAGTTCCGGACGTGGCATCTTGAGCCGAAGTTCCGGATTCAGTGGTTTGATCGCATCTTTAATCGCAAAACTGATCGGAGACAGCCGCAATAATGGCAAAGGCTGTGGCGAGCTCCAGCTCATTGCAGTTTCAGGCACCACTTCTTCTAAAGAACGGAACAAACTAAACAAAGGCTGATTTTTGAGTTTTTTCAGATTCTCAAGCTGTAAGTCCTGAATCAAGGCAGGATTTAATTCATAAATCCGCTGATTGATATGGGGATGAATATTCAGCCAGTTTTGTGGGCTCAAGGAATTGGCAAAGCACATATGTGAAATGGATTCAGCATATTCACTATAAATCTGGGAGCCGGAATGATGCACATGGATTCTGAGTAAAGTCTGGATATTGGCATCATTTTGAATCAGGCGACGGGTCTTCCGATCATTTTTATAGGTTCGACCACCCAGTGAAATATATTTAATAAAACGGGAAATCAAAACACCCAAACTACCAATTAGCCAGATCACCGCACCGACTGCAACATAGAAAGTTTCAAACTTGTTTTCACGGGGACTACCCGCTCGATAAAAACCGGACTTGGCAATCTTACTGCCACACTGACTAAACGTGGTTAGACTGCTATACAGAATTTTCAAACGGGTATTTTCTGCAGCTTCACCAGAGAGGATTTTATTGAATTCATGGCTGAGCAAGCCATACAGCTCGACTTTATCCAGTGTTTGTATCGCACCCCAAGTCAGGATAATTGCGGTATCCCGCGGACTAAAACCCGCCGTCAGCGCATTGACACCGACTTCATCGGACAGCACATATACTGCAGGAACATCAATCAGAAAAGTCTCTGCCAACTGTTGGTTAATGTGCAATGCAGCACTTTCTTCGGGAATACTGTCCATCGGACTCAACCGACGCGCACCCAACTGCTTCGCCAGTGAATAACCACCATTCCGAAAAATATAAAACTCGTAGATGACCGAGATCATCATGGCACATAACAGCAAAGCAATCAGATAAGGACTCAGCACATGCCAGAAGATTGACTGGCTAGGATCAGTATAAAAGACAAAGAGACCAACAACGGTATTAATAATAAAAATAGTCAACAGAATTGCAATCAGGCAAAAACTTACAGGTAGTACTATATTTTTGTTTTTTATAAAATCGTATCCTACGTTTCGCAATGCAGAACCCTAAAATGATAATTTTCAATGGGCTCATCATAAAACAAAAAAGCGGGAAATTCCCGCTTTTTCATGATGATTTTAAATGTTTAAACTTCGCGTACGCCAGTCAAATCCACTGAGGCTGCATCAATATTGACATCAATATAATTGCTTTCTTTCATGGCACTGTCACTACGTTTTTGCTGAAGATCATCCAGATATTGCGCATCAATACCGCCCGAAACATAGATGCCATCAAACACTGAACAATCAAAGTCTTTGACATCCGGTACTTTGGTGGTTCTTACCGCATCTTTCAAATCTTCCAGATCCTGGAAAATCAGACGGTCAGCACCAATAATTTCACGGATTTCTTCCACGCTACGTTCCGATGCAATCAGCTCAGATTTCGCCGGCATATCAATACCGTAAACGTTTGGATATTTCACCATCGGTGCTGCAGAAGCGAAGAATACTTTTTTCGCACCAGAATCACGAGCCATCTGGATAATTTCATTACAGGTCGTACCACGGACAATCGAGTCATCCACCAACAGTACGTTTTTACCTTTAAACTCAAGCTCAACCGGGTTCAGTTTTTGACGTACCGATTTTTTACGCAGCTGCTGACCAGGCATAATGAAGGTCCGGCCGATATAACGGTTTTTCATGAAACCTTCACGGAATTTCACGCCCAACATATTGGCAAGTTCTAGCGCTGAAGTACGTGAAGTATCCGGAATCGGAATCACCACATCAATATCATGCTCTTCACCCCACTCACGCAGAATTTTTTGCGCCAGCTTCTCACCCATTTTCAAACGTGCTTTATACACCGAGATTCCATCAATGATGGCATCTGGACGGGCAAAATAAACGTATTCAAAAATACAAGGACGGTATTCAGCATTCACTGCACATTGCTTGGTGAAGAAGTTACCTTCTAAATCAATAAATACCGCTTCACCAGGCAGAATATCACGCTCAACTTTAAAGCCCAGCGCAGTAATCGCAACAGACTCTGAAGCAATGATATACTCCATGCCCTGCTCAGTTTCACGTGAACCGTAGATCAGTGGACGAATACCGTTCGGATCGCGGAAGCCCACCAGCCCCTGACCGGTAATCATCGCCACCACACCATAAGCGCCTTTGCAACGCTCATGCACACGCGTCACCGCATGGAAAATATCTTCCGACGTCGGTACCAATTTGCCATGTTTTTGCAATTCATGCGCAAACACGTTTAACAGGACTTCCGAATCAGAATCGGTGTTCATATGACGCAAGTCAGTTTTGAACAGGTCATCATGAATTTCTTCGGCATTCGTCAGGTTACCATTATGTGCCAAGGTAATCCCGTACGGCGAGTTCACATAAAACGGCTGTGCTTCAGCACTGCTCGATGAACCGGCTGTTGGATAACGCACATGACCAATACCGTAATTTCCTTTCAAAGCACGCATATGACGAGTATGGAATACATCACGCACCATACCATTGTCTTTGCGCAGGAATAAACGTCCTTCATCACATGTCACGATCCCAGCTGCATCTTGTCCACGATGTTGTAACATCGTTAATGCATCAAACAACATTTGGTTAACGGGTGATTTACCAGCTATACCAACTACTCCACACATAGCAACCTCGCAGACAAGCTAGGATTAATAAAAAGGATTATTTGTAGACTCATCTGCAGCTCCAGACTTGGACGATGTTTCAGATGATGAAGCTGAAGGTTTCGATGTCCCTTCAGGCTTGATATGTTGTAGTGCGCCATTCGCGGCTTCTTTCGACATTTGAGTCGCCCAAGGTGCATAAGGCAATAAGGCTTGAATAAACTTGGACTGTTTCCAGTGAGGTGAGCTTTCTACCCACGGGCCAATTCCCTGCATGGTAATCAGAACAATCAGCAAACCTTTCAGGCTACCAAAGACACCACCCGCCAGACGGTTGAGAGGGCCCAGTTTAAGACTTTTTAAAATACGGTTCAACAGTGCAGTAACGATCCAGGTCAGAACTACAATCAGCAGGACGATAAAAGCGAAGGCCGCAATCTTTTGTACGACTGGATCTGTACTCAGAGCAACCATAGACGGCGCAAGTAGCGTTGAATATTTTGCCGCAACAATCAGGGCAAAGATCCATCCCACTAAGTTCGCAAAGGCTTTAATAAATCCTTGACGCAAACCGTTGAGCCCTCCAATGAGCAAGATAATCAGTAGAAAGATATCAATGGCATTCATAGGATTTAAAGTGCGTCTACACAATCTTTTACAAGTTTAGGTCCAGTATAGATGAGGCCACTATAAACTTGTACAAGGCTGGCGCCTGCCTGTTTCTTGGCAGCAGCATCTGCACCTGAAAGAATACCACCCACACCAATCAATGGAATTTGTCCTTTTAATACCGCAGCAAATGCAGCCAGACATGCGGTACTTTTCTCAAATACTGGCGCGCCAGACAAACCACCTGCTTCCTCTGCATGCTCCAGACCCTCTACACCTTCACGTGACAGTGTGGTATTGGTCACGATCAGGCCATCAATCTTGAATTGCAATAATTGCTTGGCAATAAAGGCAATATCGCTGTTATCCAGATCAGGCGCCACTTTCAGTACCAAAGGTACATAATGCTGGTATTCCTGAGCCAATTCAAGCTGACGCTTCTTCAGTGTTTCCAGCAGTTCGGTGAGTGCATCACCACTTTGCAGGCTGCGCAGGTTTTTGGTATTGGGAGAAGAAATGTTGACGGTAATATAAGAAGCATAATTATAGACTTTTTCTAAACAGATGAGGTAATCATCTACTGCTTTTTCTACCGGAGTATCAGCGTTTTTACCGATATTAATACCGAGAATGCCTTTAAATTTGGCCGCTTTGACATTTTCAACCAGCTGATCCACGCCATCATTATTAAAGCCCATACGGTTAATAATGGCTTTGACCTGTGGCAAACGGAATAAACGCGGATGAGGATTGCCGGCTTGCGGTCGCGGGGTAATGGTACCAATTTCAATAAAACCAAAACCTTGACCGGCAAGGGCGTCAATATAGGCACCATTTTTGTCCAAACCTGCCGCAAGACCTACCGGATTGGGAAATTCGATTCCCATACAGGTCACAGGTTTCGCAGCAACGTTTTGACGCATCAAGCCCATTTTATGGGATGATTTCAATAGTGATAATGTCAGCTCATGTGCACGCTCTGGTGCTAAAGAAAACAACAAAGGGCGGGCTAGAGAATACAACATATCCAGAAAAGTCTACTGCTTTTTAAGTCGGCATATTATAGGCATAGGCTGACAAAAAAACCATGCTTTGCAAATCTTTATTTTTACCGTTTATTGTATGGTCGCCGTTAATTTAATCTGTCCTGCCTCATTATTTAGTTCCATTTTCTCGATACTTAGCCCCATTTGTGCCAGCTGAGTCAGGAAATTTGCCAGTACTGCATAATTTTCATGCATGACCGCCAATTGAATTTTTCCTTCCATTTGCTGGGAAGCCACCGACAATCCTTGCTGCTGTGCGACTCGCTGTACTTTCTCCGCTGCATCCAGTTGGGTGTCCCCAGCCGGTTTCATGGTTACTGCATTACTTTGCATCCAAACAATGGTATCTTTCAGCTGATTTAAGCGTTTTTGCTGGGTATCTGCTGCCTGATGCATATACCAGAGTGCAGAACCGACTGCCGCCACAATCACAAAAACAGTGGTAAAAATCACCATTACCCGTTCACGTACCGACAAGCTGTCCAGATAATCACTCAGTTTTTCAAAAGACTGATCCATACGATTTTGTAGCGCTTCAATGCCTTTCATTATTGAATCCTCACCAGTCCGATCGCAGCTGTTCCGCTGGCCTGAATATTCCCCAGCTCCACCTTAAAGCCTTGCTGGCTTAATTGTCTGGTCAGTGCATTTAACGTTTCTGATGAATTGGCCTTAAGCTCCATACTTAACACAGAAGCATCATAATTCACCCGTTGTGCCACAATCTGATTTTGCATCAAGACTGGCCCCACCCGACTAATCAGCTGCAATGCATGCGTATCTGCAATCTGGCTTTGACGCAACTGCCCTTCAAACTGACTTTTGATATTCTGCTCAGTGACCGGATAATTTTGTCCAAACCAGTATTTAAACTGGTCGATGGCTTGCGCGGCGGTCTGATTCGCCACTTTCTTATATTGATACCAGCGCACAGCATCATAACTAAACTGCAATACTAAAATACCCAGAAAAACCGCCGCGCAGGCTTTCCAGTAGCCGGAAATAGCGCCATTGGATTTTGCTTTAGGCAAGACATTAAACGGATGCTGTTTCGGTTTTTTTAGTACAGGAATTCCATATTGGAAAGACTCCAGTTGCTCCTGAGTGACCAGTGCTTCAAGACTACGCAACTGCTCCTGATTCAGATTGCTCACCTTATAGCTGAGATCCTTGGGCTGATAATCCAGATAAAGGCTTAGATCATCCAGCGACTGGCCGATATATTCCGACTCGCGCACCAGCAAACGTCCACCGATTTGCGCAATCACACGCTGATTGGCATCAGGAACAGGCAGCACCAAAAAGTCCGGTAACAAAGCTGCCAGCTTGACTGGGATCAAGTTTAGCGCGTGTTGCAAGGTCTCAAGCGTTGAATTCGCAATCCCCATAATGCTGATCTGATCCGGCTGCTGAAAATGATGCAGCACTTTCATGGCATCTACCGGCAGCACCACGTATTCTTCAAGCAAATATTTAATGCCATCATTACCCATTTTCTTATATTGGCTCTTGGGCAAGGTCTGCTGCAAAATTTGCACATGACGGCTCGGGAAAAATACTACTGCCTCTTCGCCATGATGAGCCTGTATATCCTGAATCAGCTGCTCAAGTGTGTCCGCAGTGTTCCAGAATTCCCCAGTTGACCATTGCCAAACCCCATTGGCTTCTGGCATCCATAAATACAACATCAATTGTGTTCTGCCATTTTAATTAATTTTTTATAGTGTAGGAATAAAGCTTTTTATCTGTGTGGATAAGCCAGGGGCAATCACCGCCTGATCATAAATACGCGCTTCTGCCAATGCATAGGGATGAAAAGATTCAGCCAGCAGAATGGAAGACATATGGGCCACCACATTCATATGACACACCACTGCAATCGACTCATAAGGCAGTTGCGACAACCATTCTACTGCGACTTTGGCATCATCATCTGGTTTGATGGTATTACAGATCACCACCGGCACATCTTTAAAATACTGCTGCAAATGTGCCAGAGTTTCCTGCGCACGCAATAACGGACTGACCACAAAGACTTCAGGCTTAATCAGATCCTTTAAGAACTGTGAAGTCTGCTCAGCCTGTTGATGACCACGCTCCGTTAAAGGTCGCTTGGTGTCATTACCATTGACCGGTGGTGCGGCCTCGCCATGTCGAACTAAAGTCAGTTGCATTTGATTTCCTTATATTCTTTTGCCTGCATGATAAGCAGCGAATATGACAATTCGCAGACAGTCCCTGTGTTATAGATCAGACTTGATGATGTGGCAAGACAAATTCAACATCACTGCGATGACCGTTTTTCATCAATGACAATGCAATATTGAGTGGCGGCGCACCTTCAAAAATCACATCATACAAGGCCGAGGTAATCGGCATATACACATCGAGCTCTTCCGAACGTGCCTTGACCTGTACAATGGTATTAATCCCTTCTGCCGTTTGCCCCAACTCAGTCGTTGCCTGCTCCAAGGTTTTACCTTTACCAAGCGCATAACCCACCTGATAATTACGGCTAAGAGGGCTGCTACAGGTAGCGAACAAATCACCCACACCTGAAAGCCCAAGGAAAGTCAGCGGATTAGCACCGAGTTTTACTGCAAAACGGCTCATTTCGGCCAAAGCACGGGTCAGGATCATACTCTTGGTATTTTCACCCACGTTATACGCAGCAGCCATGCCCATCGCGACAGCATAGATATTTTTTAATGCGCCCCCGAGTTCTACCCCATGCACATCATCACTAGCAAATACGCGGAACAAGGCACTATGTAGGGCTTGTTGTACGGCATAACGCACCAGCTCGGACTGGCTGGCAATCACGGTTCCTGCCGGCTGTCCTGCCACAATTTCCTTGGCCAGATTCGGTCCTGATAACACACCATAAGGCACTTCAGGCAACACTTCACGAATAATATCGCTCATGAAACTAAAGGTTTTGGCTTCAATACCCTTGGTCAGCGAGATCACGGCTTGCGATGTAATAAAAGGTTTGATTTGCTGCAAAACATCCCGGAAAGAATGGCTCGGAATTGCGACTAAAATAATATCGCGATCACGCACAGCCTGTTCCAGATCTGACACCGCCAGCAGATTTTCTTCTAACTTAAAATCTGGCAAATAGCGTTTATTGATATGGGTGGCATTAATATCTGCCGCAACTGCTTCATCACGAATCCAGATCATGGTATTGCAACCATTACGCACTGCAGTATTGGCCATTGCAGTACCAAAGCTGCCCCCACCCAATACCGTTACTCTTAAAGCTGTCTTATGATCAACTGCAACCGGTTCTACCAGTTTTGAGAAATTTAATTCTGACATCTTATTTTTTAATATCCTGTTATACCGTGCAAACTAGCTGTTCTGGTTCCAGTAACTGACAAAATCACCGGTTCGAATCTCTGTGCGTGCTGGAATTGCTTTTGCGGCAGTGCCAATATAAATAATACCCGAGACCAGATCGTCTTTTGAAATTCCCAATGCCTGCTTAAACAGGCCAGACTCGACTACAGCACCGCTACGCCACATGGTTGAGAAACCCTGAACCTGAAGTGACAGCAGAAAATTCTGAATCGCTGCGCCTGAACTCAGGATTTGTTCAAAATGCGGAACTTTAGGATGATCCTGCAAACGCGTTAAGGCAAGTACCAGTAAAGGCGCACGAAATGGATGATTCTTGACCCGCTCAATCTGCGCTGTTTCAGTTTCACCCAAATCGATGAGCGCCTGCGACAGCAATTCTCCAAAGGCTTCACGTTGGTCATCAGGAACCACCACAAATGTGGTCGGCTTGAGCCGATGATGATCGGGTGCAGTTAATGCCGCTTGAAAGGCTCTTTCCAGTTGTTCTGCATTGGGTGCGGGTGCCAGCAGATGACCAATCGATTGCCGTTGGTGAATATTTTGATGAACGATGTCAATCGCAGATTCCGTCATTGCCTTGTATATCTACACTTAAAAAACCATACTCAAGATTAGCATATTCAAAGAAAAATACGCTAGAAACTTCATAGCGATTCAGCACGCTCATCACAATTTGAAGATAAAGTTGCTTGGTTTTTCAATCCTGTGCTGCTCTATTTTTCACCTAAGTCACATAGAGCTATACCAAAAATTGCCAAACCTATACAACAGCTACAAAATCTGCGCTGCTTGCTGTGTTGAAATATTCAGCATCCTATTTACTCGAGATTTCATGATGAAAAAAACAATCGCTTTCAGCGGATTAGCTATTTCCGCATTATTGCTTACTGCTTGTGCCTCAAACCCGACTGCATTGGCAGTGCAAAAGGAAAATAACCAGTACGAAGTGACCGGATTAGGTAAAAATCAACTGACCTCGAAAAACAACGCGATTACTGCGGCCAATAAAGCCTGTGGCTCTCGATCAACCCCAATTATTGTGGATGAAAAGACAGCTTATAACGGCGCTTTAAAAGGCGTGGTCGATGAACAAACAGGTCAGATGATTCAGGCAGCGGCTACCGTTCTCGGGAATATCGCAGGTACCAATACCGGTTTAAACCAGAATGATGATTATCAGACGGTGCTTACATTTCGCTGTCAGGCCAAATAAGCCTTAAACCACAGCGCAATAAAAAACCGCTCTTCAAGAGCGGTTTTTCTATGGTCTGGATTAGCAGTAACCTTCCAGGCGGGTCAAAGGCAATTTTTGCCCAATGGCTTTTTCAATTTCTGGCAGATAGAACGCATCATCTTCTGCAAGGAAACTGATACTCACACCACTGGTTCCCGCACGACCGGTACGGCCAATACGATGCACATAATCATCCGACTGTTCCGGCAAGGTGAAGTTCACTACATGCGATACACCATCAACATGGATGCCACGACCTGCAACATCTGTTGCAATCATGATGTTATGTTTACCATTTTTGAACTGGTCCAGCATTTTCAGGCGTTTGTCCTGAGCAATTTCGCCCGACAACATCACCACCTTATAACCATCACGTTTTAAATGATCATAAAGTTTGCGCACCTGATCACGACGGTTGGCAAAAATCATGACTTTTTCAATCGGCTCATCACGCAGAATTTCTTGCAACAATTTATATTTGTCCGCCTTGGCGACCATATAAACCCGTTGTTCGACATCGGCATTGGTTTTCTTTTCCGGTTCAATTTCAACTGTGACCGGTTCAAATAACCATTGTTGTGCAAGATTCAGCACATCGTAGCTGAAAGTTGCAGAGAACATTAAAGTCTGACGTTGTTCTTTACGCGGCGAGAAACGCACAATGCGCTTTACTGAAGGAATAAAGCCCATATCTAGTAAGCGGTCGGCTTCATCAATGACCAAAAATTCAATCTGATCCAGCCAGACTTCTTTTTGTTCTACAAAATCGATCAAACGACCCGGTGTAGCCACCATAATATCGACAGGCGCTTTATTAAGCTGGTTCTTTTGCTTGTCAAAATCCACACCACCCAGCAAGGTCACCACATTGAGACCAGCATATTTCGCCAGATCCTGTGCATCGCTTTCGATCTGTAACGCCAGTTCACGGGTCGGTGCCAAAATCAGCGCACGTGGCTCACCACGATAGCGTTGTTCCTGAATCGGATTATTTAAGAGATCATTCATGATACTAATTAAAAAGGCAGCAGTTTTGCCTGTACCTGTCTGTGCACGGCCAATGGCATCATGTCCTGCCAGCGTGAATTTCAAAACCTTCTGCTGGATAGGCGTCATGGTGGTAAAGCCTAAAGCATCAATCGCTTTTTTTAGATTGGGATGTAAATTTAAGGTTTCAAAACCAGATGACATAAAGCGGTGCTCTAATTGGGTAATCACTAAGATAAGGATAGTATAAACAAAAAACGCCCCAAGTTATATTGGAGCGTTTTCTTTTTAGCTTAATCCGAAGATTAGTCTAATGGTTGAACTTCTTCAGCTTGAAAGCCTTTTTGGCCTTTAACAACACTGAATTCAACACGTTGGCCGTCACGAAGTGAACGGTGACCGTCACCTTGGATAGCACGGAAATGAACGAATACGTCATCGCCGCCATTACGTTGAATAAAGCCGAAGCCTTTAGTATCGTTAAACCACTTAACTACGCCTTGTTCGCGAGCAGCTGTCATAAGTTAATCCTCATTGAAACTAAAAGAAGGACCACCCGGTGTTGCAAACAGCAGAGCAAACAAGTTTGAAAATATTATTTTTAAGCTTGTAATCATTCTGTAAAACTATCAACAAAATCCCGGTTACATCCATTTATGTAATAGGGTGAAAAACAATCACTTTGTTTATTCAAAGTCCCAAATACGCAATGAGCTTAACATGGGTTTATCACAATTAATAGATTTTTTTTAGCATGTTCTGTTTGATTTAGTTATTTTTTTCATGAAAATTGTCAAAAGACTTTATAAAGTCATTTAGATCTTCTTTTTCTGAAACCAGTTTGGTTCTGGCATCATATTTGCTACTATTTATAGCCTTTTCTGCTATCTAAATAAAACCGCAATGTCCGAATATCCAGCGCAATTCAGCCTTATAGACGCTATGGGAAAACCGTGCCCGATGCCGCTATTAATGTTAAAGCGCGCACTAAAGGCCGGAAATCAGAAAACATTCCTGCTGAAATCATCTGATCCGCATAGCCAGACAGATGTCAGCCGCTATTGTCAGCTGCATCAGCTCAAGCTTGAATCTAAAAAAATTTCTGATACAGAGTTTCACTACTTAATTGAATCTTAAAAATTTTCAATTAAACTGTTGATCTTCACTTTCGTATACTTTTTTACATTTCTCTACCCAAATATCCATTATTTGCGGAGAGATTGGATTAAGATAAAACCTAGTTTAGGGTTATCCCGCACTTCAAGGAGAACACATGAGTGACAGCCGCAATCAGTTGATGCCCCTGTCATTATCGGCGCCAGGTGTCAACCTCGGTGCTTATATCAGCACTGTCAATCAGATTCCGATTTTAACGGCCGAACAAGAAAAAGAGTTGGCTGAACGCTATTACTATGACCAAGATTTAGATGCAGCGAAAATGCTGGTCATGTCGCACTTGCGTTTTGTAGTACATATTGCGCGTAGTTATGCCGGTTATGGTCTGCCACAAGGTGACCTGATTCAGGAAGGCAACTTGGGTCTGATGAAAGCTGTAAAACGTTTTGACCCGAATATGGGCGTACGTTTAGTGTCATTTGCCGTGCACTGGATCAAGGCGGAAATTCACGAATACGTGATCCGTAACTGGCGTATTGTGAAAATCGCCACTACTAAAGCGCAACGTAAACTGTTCTTTAATCTGCGCAGCCTGAAGAAATCATCGAAAAAGTTGACGCTCGCAGAAGCACAGTCTATTGCCAATGATTTAAATGTCACACCAGAACAAGTACTGGAAATGGAAGGCCGTCTGACGGCGTATGATGCGGCTTTTGATGCATCAAGCGATGACGATGATGAAGGTTCCACCCATGTGGCACCAGCGTTATATCTTGAAGATAATCGTTATGACCCGGCTCGTCTGATTGAAAATGAAGACTATGAGGAGCAAAGCACCTCTGCCCTGCATGAAGCCATGGATCAGCTAGATGATCGTTCACGTAATATCTTGCAGCGTCGCTGGCTAGATGACGAGAAATCGACCCTGCATGAGCTTGCAGCCGAATATAATGTTTCTGCGGAACGTATTCGTCAGCTGGAAAAAAATGCCATGGAAAAAATTAAAGTGGCGATGTCATCCAATTAACACCAAATTCTGTTACTGATTTACCTCGAAAAAGCCTTCTTTGATGAAGGCTTTTTTATGTCCGCATTTTGAATTTATGCTAAGGTTGAGCGCAAACTTTATCAGGAAGATCAATTCAAATGTGGATTGCGATTTCAGCACTTAATTTGGCACTTGCAGTCATGCTCGGTGCTTTTGGTGCACATGGTTTAAAAGCGCGGGCGACTGAAGCACAGCTCGGCTGGTGGCAAACGGCAACGGATTATTTTTTCTATCATGCCTTAGGACTACTGATTCTTTCTTTACTGGCGAAAGTCATCCCTGCATTGCCCATTCAATGGAGCTTCGGTCTGATTCAGGTCGGCATTTTACTGTTTTCTGGCTCACTGTATATCATGGCCTTAGGATTACCCCGCGGTTTAGGTGCTATTACGCCCATCGGCGGGGCTTTAATGATTGCCGGATGGTTAATTCTGGCCTGGAATGCTTTAAAATACGCCAGATAAGTTTGAACAACACTTAATCATGGAGGGTTGCTAGAATGATGATTTACATCAATGGCGAACAACAGGAAACTCACTGCAAGAATCTGCTGGAACTGATTCAGAGTATGGCGCTTGAGGGTAAGCGTTTTGCAGTTGAAGTCAATGAAATGATTATTCCTAAAAGCAGATTGGGCGATACGCCAATTTGCGATACAGACAAAATAGAAATTATTCACGCGGTCGGTGGCGGCTAATACTCGGGACAATTATGCAAGATTTATTACAGATTGGTTCACGCCAATTCCAGTCACGCCTTTTGGTAGGCACGGGCAAATACAAAGATTTAAATGAAACTCAGCAGGCCATTGAAACCAGTGGTGCAGAGATTGTCACTGTCGCTATTCGCCGTGTCAATATTGGCCAAGATCCTGACCAGCCGAACCTGCTGTCAGTCATTCCTCCGGAAAAATATACCATTTTGCCGAATACCGCAGGTTGCTTCGATGCAAATAGTGCCGTCCGCACCTGTATGCTGGCGCGTGAGTTGCTCGATGGCCACAATCTGGTCAAACTTGAAGTTTTAGGTGATGAAAAAACGCTTTATCCAAACGTGACTGAAACATTGAAAGCCGCTCGCACCTTGATTGACGATGGCTTTGAGATCATGGTTTATACCTCGGATGATCCGATCGTGGCGCAAGAGCTGGAAAGCATGGGCTGTGTCGCGATTATGCCACTGGGTAGCCTGATTGGTTCTGGTCTGGGCATTCTGAATCCACACACCCTGTCAATCATCAAGGAAAATGCCAAAGTCCCGGTTCTGGTCGATGCCGGTGTCGGTACAGCCAGTGATGCTGCGATTGCGATGGAACTGGGCTGTGACGGCGTACTCATGAATACAGCGATTGCGGCAGCGCAAAATCCGGTCTTGATGGCATCTGCGATGAAAAAAGCCGTTGAAGCAGGCCGAGAAGCTTTTCTTGCAGGCCGTATGCCGCGCAAGCGTATGGCCAATGCCAGCTCGCCGGAAACCGGCTATTTCTTTAAATAAATTTTCATCAACAAAAATAAAGGACTCAATTGAGTCCTTTATTTTTTCCAGTAATTAAGGAATCAGACCTTCATCACGCATGGCAATCTGTACAGACTGACGTTCTGCCACCTTATTACGGATATGAATAATATTTTTATATGGACTCAGATCATGCTCAATCTGGTTCGACCAGTTGGTCAAAACAAACAGATAAGCATCCGCAGGGCCAAAGTTATCATCCACCAGATAATCATTGTCCGATTCACCGATAGCTTTATCGATATAACTCAATAGACGATCAATCTCCGCATAGGCTTTTTTCTTTTCATCGTCGGATAACTTGCCACCGAAGAACACCGCATAGGCATCATGTAGTTCAGAGTTCAGATAACCTAACCATTCCAGCACTTTGGCACGTCCCATGCCCGATGGTGGGATCAAATCTTGTTTTGGATCGTGTTGAGCAAGAAACGGTAGAATTGCAACATTTTCTGTCAGGATCAGACCAGGGTTAATTTCTAACGCTGGTACATAGCCTTTAGGATTAACTTCGTAATAATCCGTACCTTTTTCTGTTTTATGTGTTTTTAAATCAACACGTTCCAAATCAAAATCGACATTAATTTCATTTAAAATAATATGTGCTGCCAGTGAGCAGGCACCTGGTGAATAGTAAAGCTTCATTTCTGATCCTTGTTATACACTTCTCAATGTTTTAAATCGCTTCTGACAAACTTTCAAGTGATCAAACCTGTAAATTGCAAAAAAGCGTAACTGTGATCTCAAGACAGTTACTCATTCAATATTCAGGATATTCCGGGCTTTTGCAAGTCAATCTTGTGTAGATTTTTATCTCTATCTGTTTAACATACACAGGTTTTCCAAATTTAGATGATATTTCGTGATTAGCCTGAAAAAAGAAGAATGGTTTTCCAATATCCGCACAGATGTATTGGCAGGTCTGGTGGTGGGACTTGCCCTGATTCCTGAATCAATTGCCTTCTCTGCCATTGCCGGTGTCGATCCGCAAGTCGGTTTATATGCCTCTTTCTGCATTGCAGTATCCATTGCCTTTTTTGGTGGCCGTCCTGCCATGATCTCTGCGACTACAGGCGCAATGGCACTTTTGATGATTACCTTGGTAAAAGAACATGGTTTGCAATATCTGTTGGCTGCCACAATTCTGACCGGCATCATTCAGGTCATTGCGGGTTATTTTAAAGTCGCTAAATTAATGCGCTTTGTATCGCAGGCGGTGGTATACGGATTTTTGAATGCCTTGGCGATCCTGATATTTGTGGCACAAATCCCGGAAATTAACAGGATGGATAGCACCGGTTATCTGTTTATTGCGATTGGTCTGGCGATTATATATATGTTTCCTTATATCCCTAAAATCGGTAAAGCCATTCCCTCACCTTTGATCTGTATTATCGTACTTAGCGGTTTAGCTCTCTTCTTGGGTGCAGATATGCGTACCGTCAGTGATTTGGGGCAATTTCCAGATACCTTGCCGGTGTTCCTGCTTCCCGAGATTCCACTCAATCTGGAAACCTTGCAAATTATCCTGCCTTATTCCTTTACCTTGGCGACTGTCGGTTTGCTGGAAAGCATGATGACCACTACGGTCATTGATGAAGTGACCGGAACTGAAGGTGACCGTCATCAGGAATGTCGTGGTCAGGGGATGGCCAACATTGTCAGCGGCTTTATGGGTGGGATGGCCGGTTGTGCCATGATCGGCCAGTCAATTATCAATGTGTCTTCAGGGGCACGTACCCGTTTATCGACCTTGGTCGCTGGCGTGTTTCTGCTCTGTCTCGTGGTTTTTTTGAAAGACTGGCTGGCTTATATCCCAATGGCAGCACTGGTTGCGATCATGATTATGGTGGCATTTACCACCTTTCAATGGGGAGCGATCAAACAGTTTGGCAAGCATCCACTGGAATTTAATATCGTGATGATTGCCGTGATTATTGTCGTGCTTGCCACTCATAATCTGGCACTCGGTGTATTTGTAGGCGTATTACTCTCTGCTCTGTTCCTTATTAATAAACTGGAAAAAAGTGTCCATGTCGAAACCTATTTAAAAGATGAATACTCACGTTGTTATGTGATTTCCGGTCAGATTTTCTTCAGCAGTACAGAAAAATTCTATCAGTTCTTTGATTTTAAAGAGGAGCTTGAACACGTGGAACTGGATCTGACCCACGCGCATATCTGGGATGTGACCTCAGTGAACATGTTGAATAATGTGATCCAGAAATTTAAAGCCCAAAATATAGACGTAACAGTGATCGGTTTAAATGAAGCCAGCAGTACACTGATTGACCGGTTTAGTAGCTGATGAACGGTGATTAATAAAAGAGCCTCAATTGGCTCTTTTATTTTATCTGGAATATCTCGCCAATTTTTATGGAGAAATACCGAGAAAAGTTTGACTTGCTCGGCTCAGGACTTAAAATACCGCATTCTGAATTTTTAGATTTGCCAAAGTTATGTCGAACGATCAATTAGACCAGCAAGTCGTGGAGCTGGAAAACTTAAGCGAGCACCGTGAAATCGTGACGTTTATGCGCCGCTCAATGCCGTTAAACACCTCTCAACGTACTGCGCTTGAACAATATGGTCACTTAATTTTGGAATATCCAGTGGGTGATTTGCGTCAGCACTTTGAACATCCAGAGCGCCCTTTGACTGTAGAAATCGGTTTTGGGATGGGCCGTTCACTGGTATTGATGGCCAAAGCCAATCCTGAGCGTAACTTTGTCGGGATTGAAGTGCATGTACCGGGTATTGCGCAATGCATTTACGAAGCAGGTGTTGAAGGCCTAACGAATTTACGTGTACTGGATGCAGATGCAATTCAGGTATTACGTGAAATGCCAGACAACAGTATCAATACTGTGCAATTGTACTTCCCTGATCCATGGCAGAAAAAGCGTCATTTTAAACGCCGTTTTGTTTCGCATGACCGTATGCCACTGGTGGAGCAAAAGCTGGAGCTTGGCGGAACTTTCCATGCTGCAACGGACTGGGAACCGTATGCAGAGTGGATGATTGAAGTATTGGAAGAACGTCCACGACTGGAAAATCTGGCGGGCAAAGGCAACAGCTACCCTCGTCCAGAATGGCGTCCGCAAACCAAGTTTGAACGTCGCGGGATTGAAGCCGGTCACAAGATTAATGATTTTATCTTCAAGAAAATTTCTTAATCCAAGATTCAAAAAAAGCGCTGATTAATCAGCGCTTTTTTATGGGAGAAATTTTGCAATCCACTTATATATAAAGACAAATGCACCCGAAATAACACTTAAGAAGAAAAATAGATTTTCATCTTTATACTATTTCCATTTTTTATTATTTTTTCTTTTCATTTTTCACCAAAATTAAAGAGGAAAAAGTATTGAGTATTTTATTTTAGACTAAAAAATCCGGCTCTTTTATTTTCGATGACGTTCTAGGATTTGCTGGCTCAACAACTGATAGACATTTTGCAAATCTTCCCGCTGCATATTAGCTAACATCTGCTGATGCATATTCAAGATATTCTGATCACCACGCATCGCTGGGCCGGTCTGCATTTGTTTGGGATCATTCTGCGTGGCTTTACTGGCGGTTTCCAGCATCAAGGGATACAACAAACTAAAATCGACCTGTTGTGCATCAACCACCTGCTTGCCCATGTCATAACAATAATTGGCAAAGTTACAGGCAAATACCGCTGCAAGATGCAAACTGAGACGTTGACTAGAATTATAAATATAAACACGATTGCTTAGGCTATTTGCCAGTTCTAATAATAGGATTTGGTCCTGTTCATTCTCCGCCTCAATAAATAGTGGCGTCTGCTGCCAATCAATCTGGCGTTCCAGACTAAAGGTCTGCAAAGGATAAAATACGCCTGCACGCACATGCACATTTTTCAGTAAATCGAGATGGGTACTGCCAGAGGTATGTACGATCAGGTTCTGCTGTAGATACGGATGAATCTGTTCAATGACGTTGGCAATCGACTGATCACTGACCGCGATAATGACCAGATCCACCTCATGATCCAGCTGTTCAGGCTGAGCGATTGCCTGAGCGTTGAATTGCTCAGCCAGTTGTTGTGATTTTTCTAGAGTTCGACTATAGATCTGTACGATCTCATGTTGTGCTGACAATACAAGGGCAAGATGATATGCCACTCGCCCTGCCCCAATCATACTGATCCGCATCTGCTGTTCTTCCTGATAAATTACGCACAGCATGCCAATAAATAAAGATTGAGGCAATTGGCCTTGAGGTTTCGAATAGACTTTAGAACTTACGCAGGGTCAGAATCTGTTCGCTTCGACCAAAAGGCCCGTGAACATCATGCAGAATTCCGCTGGTCAAGCCGATACCATCTTCACCATATTGCTGCACCACTTCCAGTCCCAGCGATTTACCCTGTGGCAGACGGTGCATATGAATCTGCAGGTCCAGATTCGGAAATCCCCAACCGGAATTCGGGTCCTGACGTGGCACAATGCCATTGGCCGTATCGACCATACCGAGCAAACGACTAAAGTCTGTCGTCGGTTGACCTTCTACCATGTCCAGCGAATTTCTTAGCCAGACAATGCCCTTGCCTGCACGATGGTCAGCATGTGCCCGGGTTTCAATACTCTGGATATAACCGCCCGGCCAGCAGCGCATACCCTCCCAAACCGGTAAATATTCTGGACTTTCGATCGGAAAATCTTCCACTCCAGCAATGGCCGTGGTATTTGAAGTTAGCATTCTCCACGCGCGTGCCACGATACAGGTTTTACCATTGGCACACATTTCAGCTTCAACCAGTTCAATGGTTTTACCCGGACGGATCATGCGTGTGGTAATCGAAAATTCACCAAAGGCTATCAGGCCAAAAATATCCAGCCCGACCCGACCAATACGCATGTCAGCACGTGGCTGAAACTGTTCCAGTTCGACGCATAGAATACCGGTGGCTGGCGCCATGTGCTGCTCATGCGGATTCCATGCACCTTGTGCATGAAGGTTGGAACGGTAATAAGCAGTAGTACTGCCATCTGCATGCTGTTCGCGCTGAATAAAACTGTAATATGCCGACATTGTTTTAATACTTCCCTGAATATTCTCTTAAACTTTAGAATTTGCAAAAAGTTCTTTGATCTTTATTTTCGTATCAAAAAGCCATGATAATTCATGATTTGACAATAAATCTTGCACTGTTTAAATCCGACTTTGGTTAAAAGCGCTTTAAAATTTTGTGCAGATAACAAGTGAAAATCCTGCTCCAAGCGTTCAACCATCTTGTTACTTTGCACCACGCTTAACCCTGTCTGTTGTGCCAGCTTCTGCATAATTTTGATGTCTTGCTGATCTTCGGGTTGCATCAGGTCATAGGTCAATGCAAGACCATTGGTTTTAAGACACTGCTGGATAGCCTGAAAAAATCCGTTTTTTTCGGAATTTGAAATGAAATGTGCCACCAGAATGGCTAACGCAGCATCAAACGTATCTGGCTGATTCAAATCTTGAATCGTACTTTGGACGAATTTCACCCTTTGTCGATCCATAGAATTCAAATTTTTTCTGGCCTGTTCCAGCATAGCTGCTGATGGATCAATTGCAGTAAAGGTCCAGTCTGGATGTTGCTCTAATAAATACGACAATTCATAACCTGTTCCGCAACCCACTATTAATATATGTGCGGTTTCTGGGAGTTCAGTGCTGAGAATTGCTTCAATCTGCTGATGCACCAGTTCATAACCGGGAATCAGTTTACGGATATGATCGTCATAACTGACGACCACGACTTCACTGTGAAAGTTTTTTGCCATATTTTTACTCTAAATCTATGCACGAATCTAAAACTCAGGCGGGTATTTAGATAGATTGAATATTTAAATCTTGTAGCTTGATCTTATTTACTGTTTTCTTGAAATTTGATCATAGACCCGGCGACATGGATGTCGCCATTTTGCTGAGGGACATGGAAGTCCCTTCAGCAAAATAAAGGGATTTTGCTTACTTTTGGCCCATCAAAAGTAAGAAAAGCCTAAACATTGATATCGAAACCGTTATACAAATGGAGGCAATGCATGCATTAAATACTGCTTTGCCCCATTTAAGAATCACATCAATACAATTTAAGCAATCTCTTTCAAGTTCAGCTCTTCACGCATAAATTCACGCAATTTGAACTTCTGCGCCTTACCGGAAGCCGTCATTGGAAATTCCTGGAAGAAACGCACATAACGTGGCACTTTATTGTGAGAAATATGCTCCTTACAATACTGACGGATAGTTTCCTCAGTACACGGATCATTTTCATGCAGGATGATGCAAGCACAAAGTTCCTCACCATATTTATGGTCTGGCACACCGATCACCTGTACATCTGAAACGGCAGGATGGGTATAAAGGAAATCTTCGATTTCTTTCGGGAACAGGTTTTCTCCGCCACGAATGACGACATCCTTGATTCGACCCTTGATTTTCACAAAGCCTTCATCATCCATTTCAGCGATATCACCGGTATGCATCCAGCGTGCAGCATCAATCACTTCCTGAGTTTTGTCCTGGTCTTCCCAGTAACCGAGCATGACGGAATAACCGCGTACACATAGCTCGCCCAATTGACCGCGTGGCACCACCTTGCCATTTTCATCGACAATTTTAACTTCCAGATGCGGATGTACCCGGCCAACCGTACTAACACGTCGCTCGACACTGTCTGCCGTTGAGCTTTGTGCACTCACTGGCGCAGTTTCGGTCATGCCATAACAAATCGTGATTTCAGACATATGCATGCGTTCAATCACGCGCTGCATAATTTCCTGCGGACATGGACTACCCGCCATAATCCCGGTACGCAGACTGGACAGGTCAAATTCGTCAAACTGTTCATGCTCAAGAATAGCGATAAACATGGTTGGCACACCATAAGCCGCGGTACATTTTTCCTGCTGAATGGCTTTCAAGGTTTCCAGCGGATTAAATACAGCTGATGGATAGATCATGGCAGAACCATGCGTAATACAGGCCAGATTACCCATCACCATACCAAAGCAGTGAAATAAAGGAACTGAAATACAGACGCGGTCTTCTGGACCTAAATGAATCGCTTCACCGACAAAGTACCCGTTATTTAAAATATTATTATGGGTCAGCATGGTGCCTTTCGGATTGCCCGTAGTGCCCGAAGTAAACTGGATATTAATCGTTTCATCGAACTGCAATTCACTGGAGATCTGTTGCAGTTGTTCCAGCTCTTGGGCGCTTGGCGAGCTTAGTAAATCCTGAAAACGGTGGATACCGGTATGCTGCTGATCATCAATTTTAATCACATGCTTTAAATGCGGCAAGCGCTCTGCATTGAGGAATTTACTTTCAGTCTGCATCAGCTCAGGTGCAATTTTAGTCAGAATTTCCTGATAGTCCGTCGTCTTAAACTGCGCTGCAATCACCAGTCCCTTACAGGAGACCTTGTTTAGCACATATTCAAGCTCATTGCTTTTATAGGCCGGATTCAGGTTCACCAGAATAATGCCTGCCTTGAAGGCCGCAAACTGGGTAATGGTCCATTCCACACAGTTCGGCGACCAGATTGCCAGACGGTCACCTTTTTGCATACCCAGTTTCAGCAGCTGACAGGCAAAGGCATTGACCTGATCCTGTAGCTGCCGGTAACTGAGGCGTATGTTCTGATGCAAACTCACTACCGCATCACGTTCTGCATACTGCTCGCAAGCCTGATCAAATTTTTCACCAATCGTCATGCCCAATAAAGGCTGGCTGCTGGTTCCATAGGCATAGCTTAACCGTACTTGTGTCATTGAATCGATCTCCTTGATTCTTTGTAATTCTGATTTTCAACTTTACTAATTGTTTTATGACCACGACGACCTTGTCTGTGTACCGGTTTTTTGTGTGTTTATGCTTGTAAATTTTCCTCCTGCCCACGTACTGCGTTGACACAAAAATCGGCAATCTGTTTGACAAAGTGATCCTTATACTTCTGATCAAACATGACATTTCGGGACGGATTTAAAGGTTCAATCACGACAAAGGTCATGGCACCAACCACACCTAATGCTGCCGTATTCAAATCTTCAAATTCGAATTCTCCATTGACCTTTCCTTCGGCCAGAATTTCCTTAATGCTCTGCTTGAGCAGCTGCTTACTGCGAAAACGCTCATGTTCCATTTCCGGATCGACCGGTTCGAACATCAGTGAATACGCCAATTGGGGGCTATTCATGGCACGCTTGACAAAAGTTGTAACAGATTTTTGCAATTTCAGTTTTGGCGATAAATCTGACTCGGCAATATGGTTCAGAATTCCGACTTCATGCTGAATCGCGGCCGACAAAACCTCAATTAAAATCTGGCTTTTGCTTTCGAAATATCGATAGACCAGCCCTGTAGAAACGCCTGCGCGTTCTGCAATCGCCTGAATCGATGCCTCCTTCAAGCCCCCTTGAATAATCAGTTCACGAGCAGATTCCAAAATCGACAGGCGATTTTGTTCCATTCGTTCCTGCATCAATGATGATCTTTTATAACTCATAAAATTAATCTCAACAAGATAAAATGAATTGTAAATCATTTTGTGAATATAGATTCACTTTTTTATTTTTTCGTTGTATGTTAAAACCACAAGCACAACAACAATGCTTTTTTGGACACAACAAATATAACCTCAGGATGGATGAAGAATGAATTTACAAAGCTTGGATTTCGGTTTGGATGAAACTCTAATAGCGCTTCGTGATTCAGTGGCCGCATTTTGCGCCAAAGAAATTACCCCGATTGCTCAACAGGTTGACCGTGACAACGAGTTCCCTGCTCACCTTTGGAAAAAATTTGGCGAGATGGGCCTGCTCGGGCTGACAGTCAGTGAGGAATATGGCGGTTCAAATTTTGGTTATCTGGCGCACATCATTGCCATGCAGGAAATTTCCCGTGCTTCTGCATCCATTGGGCTGTCCTATGGCGCACATTCTAACCTATGTGTAAACCAAATTAAGCGAAATGGTACTGAAGAACAGAAACAGCGTTATCTGCCTAAACTGATTTCAGGTGAATATGTCGGTGCCTTGGCAATGTCTGAACCGAATGCAGGCTCGGATGTGGTGAGCATGAAACTGAAAGCAGAAGACAAAGGCGATCACTACCTGTTGAATGGTTCAAAAATGTGGATCACTAACGGCGGTGATGCCGATGTACTCGTCGTCTATGCCAAAACCGATTTACAAGCTGGCGCCAAAGGCATGACCGCCTTCCTGGTTGAGAAAAATATGCCAGGTTTTAGTCACGGCACCCATTTAGACAAACTGGGCATGCGTGGTTCCAATACTTATCCCCTATTTTTTGACAATGTCGAAGTTCCGAAAGAAAACGTGCTTGGCGGTGTCGGCAATGGCACCAAGGTCTTGATGAGTGGTCTGGACTATGAGCGTGCTGTATTGAGTGCTGGCCCACTGGGGATTATGGATGCCTGTATGGATACCGTGATTCCATATATTCATGACCGTAAACAGTTTGGTCAGGCGCTGGGCGAATTCCAGTTAATGCAAGGCAAAATTGCCGACATGTATTCGACCTGGCTAGCCTGTAAGGCACTGGTTTATGCGGTCGGTGCTGAATGTGACAAAGCTGAGCATAGCCGTAGCCTGCGTAAAGATGCTGCCAGTGCCATTTTATATGCTGCTGAAAAAGCGACCTGGATGGCAGGAGAAACCATTCAGACTTTAGGTGGTAACGGTTATATCAACGAATTTGCTGCCGGCCGTTTATGGCGTGATGCCAAACTGTATGAAATTGGCGCCGGTACTTCAGAAATCCGCCGCATGCTGATTGGCCGTGAACTTTTCAACGAAACAGCCTAAACCTTAACACTTAGAATAAAACAAGGATGTTCGTCATGAATCAGTTATCGAGCAAAATCAATATACGTAGTGAAGAGTTTAAAACCAACCAGACTGCCATGCTGCAACTGGTGGATGACCTGAAACAGAAAGTTGAAAAGATTGCCCTCGGTGGCGGCGAAACTGCCCGCCAAAAACATTTAGATCGCGGCAAGCTGTTACCACGTGAACGGATTAATCACCTGATTGATCCAGGAACCGCTTTTCTGGAAATTGGTCAGCTGGCTGCCTATCAGGTTTATCAGGATGATGTGCCTGCCGCAGGTGTGGTCGCTGGTGTTGGTCAGGTCAACGGTGTGACCTGCATGATCATCGCCAATGATGCTACGGTGAAAGGCGGTACTTATTATCCATTGACAGTGAAAAAGCATTTACGTGCCCAGGAAATTGCCGAACAGAACCATCTGACCTGTATCTATCTGGTGGATTCAGGCGGTGCATATTTGCCTTTACAGGATGAAGTATTTCCAGACCGCGATCACTTCGGCCGTATTTTCTACAATCAGGCACGTATGTCGAGCCAAGGTATCGCTCAGATTGCAGTGGTGATGGGTAGCTGTACTGCCGGTGGTGCTTATGTTCCTGCCATGTCAGATGAAACCATTATTGTCCGCAATCAGGGCACGATCTTCCTCGGCGGCCCTCCTCTGGTTAAGGCAGCTACTGGTGAAGTGGTGTCTAGTGAGGATCTCGGTGGTGGTGATGTGCATACCCGTTTGTCTGGCGTGGCTGATCATCTGGCAGAAAATGATGAACATGCGCTTGCGATTGCCCGCAATATCGTGGCGAATCTGAACAAAAAGCCAAACAC
>NZ_JBLVOM010000316.1:40568-88176 GCF_053543775.1 Acinetobacter endophylla
CACGACCGCGGATGAAATCGAAGCGCCGCTGTTTGACAGTTCGGAACTGTACGGCATTGTGCCGAGTGACGCGCGCAAGCCTTTTGATATCCGTGAAGTGATAGCGCGTATTGTCGATGGCTCACGTTTTGACGAGTTCAAGGCACGTTTCGGCACTACCCTGGTGACCGGTTTTGCCAAGCTCTATGGCATGCCGGTCGGGATTATTGCCAATAATGGCATTCTATTTTCCGAGTCTGCCCAAAAAGGCGCACATTTTATTGAACTGTGTACCCAGCGCAATATTCCGCTGATTTTCCTGCAAAATATTACCGGCTTTATGGTCGGCCGCCAGTATGAAAATGAAGGCATTGCCAAAAATGGTGCTAAGCTGGTGATGGCCGTCGCCAATGCCAATGTACCGAAACTGACTCTAGTGATTGGCGGTTCTTTTGGTGCAGGCAACTATGGTATGTGTGGACGCGCTTACTCGCCACGCTTTATGTGGACCTGGCCAAACTCGCGTATTTCAGTGATGGGCGGTGAACAGGCCTCCAGCGTCTTGTCGACCTTAAAACGTGACCAGATTGAGCAAAAAGGCGGAACTTGGTCAGCTGAAGAAGAAGACCAGTTTAAACAACCAATCCGTGACCAATACGAACGCCAAGGCCACCCTTATTATGCGTCTTCGCGTTTATGGGATGATGGTGTGATTGATCCAGCGCAATCGCGTGAAGTCTTGGCCTTGAGTCTGGCTGCGGCACTGAATGCGCCAATCCAGCCAACCAAATTCGGCGTGTTCCGCATGTAAGAGGTGACAAAATGACATATCAATTTTTACAGCTCGAACAGCAGAATCAGGTGGCAACGGTTTGGATTAACCGTGCTGAACTGCACAATGCCTTTAATACTCAAGTCATTGAAGAACTGCATGCTTGCTTCCAGTCTTTAAATAACCGTGATGATGTACGCGTGGTGATTCTGGCGGGTCGTGGCAAAAGCTTCTCTGCGGGTGCGGATCTGAACTGGATGAAACAGGCCGGTCAGGCATCACAGGCAGACAATGAGGCGGATGCGCTCAAACTGGCAAAAATGCTGCAAAGTCTGGCGACCTTAAAACAGCCAACCATTGCCCGGGTACACGGCATTGCCTTTGGTGGCGGCATGGGGCTGGCCTCAGCCTGTGATATTTGTGTGGCCAGTACAGATGCCAAGTTTGCCACTTCCGAGGTTCGCTTAGGTCTGGCACCTTCGACCATCAGCCCGTATGTAATTCGTGCAATTGGTACACGTCAAGCTTCACGTTATTTCCTGACCGCCGAGCGGATTACTGCTGAACAGGCCAAAAGCATTGGTCTTGCGCATGAAGTTACTACACCAGAACAGCTCGACAGCAAAATTGATGAAATTGTAGAAGCACTTTTACTGGGTGGTCCTGCTGCACAGAGCGCATCGAAACAGTTGATTCAACTGGTTGACCAACAGGTTTTGACCGAAGATTTACTGCTTAAAACAGCACAGCATATTGCCCATATTCGCCAGGGAGATGAGGCGAAAAATGGACTGAATGCATTTTTGAACAAACAAAGCCCGGCCTGGATCAAGACCACGGCATAACAACAAGAAGGATCCTACGATGTTTGAAAAGATTTTAATTGCCAACCGTGGTGAAATTGCCTGCCGTGTGATTCGTACAGCGAAGAAATTAGGTATTGCTACTGTTGCCGTCTACTCCGATGCCGATGCACTATCACAACATGTCAAACTGGCCGATGAAGCGATCTATATTGGTGAATCGCCAGCTGCACAAAGTTATTTACAGATTGATCACATTATTCAGGCAGCCAAAAGCACTGGTGCTCAGGCCATTCATCCAGGTTATGGTTTCCTGTCTGAAAATGACCAATTTGCCCTGGCCTGTCAGGATAACAACATTGTTTTCATTGGCCCACCAGTAGATGCGATCTTAGCAATGGGTCTTAAAGCCACCTCTAAAGCATTGATGGAAAAAGCCGGTGTGCCTTTAACACCCGGCTATCATGGTACCAATCAGGATGCAGATTTCCTGAAACAGCAGGCAGACAATATTGGTTATCCGGTATTGATTAAAGCCAGTGCCGGCGGTGGCGGTAAAGGCATGCGTCTGGTGGAACGCAGTGAAGACTTCCTGAGTTCACTGGCCTCATGTAAAAGTGAAGCACGCTCCAGCTTTGGTAATGAAGATGTACTGATTGAACGCTATGTGATTCAACCACGTCATATTGAAGTGCAGGTATTTGGTGATACCCACGGCAATTATGTACATCTGTTCGAACGTGATTGCTCGGTACAGCGCCGTCACCAGAAAGTGCTGGAAGAAGCGCCTGCACCGAAAATGCCGGAAGACAAACTGGAGGCGATGCGTCAGGCGGCAATCGATGCTGCGCGTGCAGTAAATTATGTTGGTGCCGGTACAGTCGAGTTTATCGTGGAACAAGACGGCACAGCTTACTTCATGGAAATGAATACCCGTCTTCAGGTTGAACATCCCGTCACTGAAATGATTACCGGACAGGATCTGGTGGAATGGCAATTGCGCGTGGCCTTTGGTGAACCCTTACCGAAGCAGCAGCATGAATTGCAGATTCATGGTCATGCACTCGAAGCCCGTGTTTATGCCGAAGAACCGGAAAAAGGCTTTATCCCGGCGATTGGCCAGATCAGCTATTTACACTATCCAGAACAAAATGACTATGTCCGTGTGGATAGCGGTATTGTCGAAGGTGATGAGATCAGCACCTATTATGATCCGATGATTGCCAAACTGATTGTCTGGGGCAAAAACCGTGAAGCGGCCTTGACTCAAATGCATCACGCGCTGGGCCATTTCCATGTTGATGGCTTGGGCAATAATATCGCTTTTCTAGATCGCCTGGTGCTGTGTGATTCGTTTAAAAATGCACATTTAGATACTGGCCTGATTCAGCGTGAAGAAGAATTTCTGCTCAAACCTTCTGCAGATATCAGTGTTGAACTGGTAGTCAGTGCCGCACTGATTGAACTCCTGGCACGTCAGGCACAGAATCCCGTTCCAAGCAATCCGGTGTGGCAGCAGCAAGCATTCTGGCGTCTGAATCAGCAAAATAGCCATACAGTGCAATTACAACGCAATGGCATTAACCTGAAAATTCAGTTCAAGGCCCAAGATCAAGGTTTTGTCACCAGCTATAACGGTCAGCAAATTCAAATTCAGGGTCAGCTTATTGATGCACATACTTTAGCGCTGCAACTGGCAGGCAAACAGCAAAAACTGGCTTTTAGCCAGACTGAGCAAGGCATTACCCTGTTCCAGAATGGTCAAAGCTATAAGTTTAATTACCTGAAGTCTGATTTTAATAATCAGGATGAACAAGGCACGGAAAATAATCTGATCGCGCCAATGCCAGGTGTCATTACCCAGGTGCTCGTGGCAGCCAATGACAAAGTCAAAAAAGATGATGTGCTGATGACGCTGGAAGCCATGAAGATCGAATATTCAATTCGTGCACCGCATGACGGCATCATTGCAAGTTCATATTTCCAGAAAGGTGACCAAGTCAAGGCCGGTGATGAACTGGTCGAGTTCCAGCCTCTGGCGGAGGAAGTGGCATGACGGATTTTGTCAAGATCGTAGAGGTCGGGCCACGCGATGGCCTGCAAAATGAAAAGACGCCACTAACCCTGAATGACCGGAAAAACCTGATTCTAGACCTGATGAAAACCGGTCTACAGTCAATCGAAGTTGGCTCCTGCGTTTCAGCCAAATGGGTACCGCAAATGGCAGACAGTGATGTGCTCTTTGCCAGCCTACCCCAAGATCCGAATATTCAGTTCAGTTTGTTAACCCCAAATCTGAAAGGTTTTGAATCGGCACTGGCTGTGGGTTGCAAAGAAGTCGCGGTATTTACCGCTGCTTCTGAAAGCTTTACCCGCAAGAACATCAACTGCTCGATTGATGAAAGCTTCGAGAAGTTTGCCGATGTCATGGCAGCAGCCAAAGCCAATGATATTAAGGTGCGCGGCTATGTCTCCTGCATGGTGGACTGTCCTTATGAAGGTGCTATTGATCCGAAGCAGGTGGTGAAAGTCACCCAGCGTTTGCTGGAGATGGGCTGCTATGAAGTGTCATTGGGTGAAACCATTGGCACAGCAACACCGGATCGGGTGAAAAATGTCTGGGATGCTTGTCTGGCTGAACTTGATGCCAAAGTGTTGGCGGGACATTTCCATAATACCTACGGCATGGCCATCGCCAATATCTACCAGTCACTGTTGCAAGGCATTCGTGTATTTGATTCATCCATTGCAGGCTTAGGTGGCTGCCCTTATGCCAAAGGCGCTTCAGGCAATGTTTCAACTGAAGACCTGTATTACCTGCTCTCGAATATGGGCTTTCAAACCGGTATTCAGCTAGACGCCCTGATGCAGGCCAGCCGTAATATCAGTGAAGTCTTGCAGCGCAACAATCCATCCAATTATGCCAATGCCTATTGGCAAAAAGCCTGTGCTTGAAAATAAACTTGCTTGAGCAAAATGCTCTTAAGCAAACCATAAGGATATAAGCAGCAGATTGAAGTCTGCTACAACAATAATAGAGGTGACAAGATGTCAAACAAGGTTTATGACAGCGCTCAATCCGCCTTAAAGGATGTGGTGCAAGATGGTCATACCCTGGCCGTTGGTGGTTTTGGCCTATGTGGTATTCCGGAAGCTTTGATCGCAGCTTTAAAAGAAACAGGTGCTAAGCAACTCACCTGTATTTCCAACAATGCCGGCGTAGACGGCTTCGGTCTCGGACTTCTGCTGGAAACCAAACAGATTAAAAAAATGATTTCCTCTTATGTCGGTGAAAATAAGGAATTCGAACGTCAATATTTAAATGGCGAACTGGAAGTTGAACTTACTCCACAAGGGACTTTGGCAGAAAAATTACGTGCTGGCGGTGCCGGTATTCCGGCTTTTTATACGGCGACGGGTGTCGGAACCGTGATTGCTGAAGGTAAGGATGAACGTGAATTTAAGGGCAAGAAATATATCCTGGAAGAGTCTTTAACTGCTGATGTCGCCTTGGTTAAAGCCTATAAGGCCGATAAAGCCGGTAACCTGATTTTCCGTAAAACCGCCCAGAACTTTAATCCGGTCTGTGCCATGGCGGGCAAAGTCACCATTGCTGAAGTTGAAGAAATTGTAGAGATTGGTGCGCTGGATCCGGACGAAATCCATCTTCCGGGCATTTATGTGAACCGGATAGTCCTGAATGCTCAACCGGAAAAACGTATTGAACAGATGACCTTAAAGGCGGAGGCTTGATCATGGCTTGGACACGTAATGAAATGGCGCAGCGCGCGGCACAAGAGCTTGAAGATGGTTTCTATGTCAATTTAGGGATTGGCCTGCCGACGCTAGTCGCGAATTATATTCCGGAAAATATCAATGTCTGGCTGCAGTCGGAAAATGGCCTGCTGGGGATTGGCGAATTTCCAACCGAGGAGACTGTCGATGCCGACCTGATCAATGCCGGTAAACAGACGGTTACCGCGCGAAAAGGTGCTTCATTTTTCTCAAGTGCCGATTCCTTTGCCATGATCTGTGGCGGTCATGTCAATATTGCCATTCTGGGGGCCATGGAAGTGTCTGAAACTGGTGATCTGGCCAACTGGATGATTCCAGGTAAAAAGGTCAAAGGCATGGGCGGTGCCATGGATCTGGTCGCGGGTGTACAAAAGGTCGTGGTCTTGATGGAACACTGCGCCAAAGATGGCACACCGAAGATTGTACCGCAATGTAGCCTGCCCCTTACCGGCCAAGCTGTGGTGAACCGGATTATTACCGATCTCGGTGTACTGGATGTTAGTCCTGATGGAATTCGACTGGTCGAACTGGCACCAGAGGTAAGTTTTGAAGAGATTCAAAAAGTCACTGGGGTGGCTTTACAAAAAGTAGCTGCTTAAACGCGCTTTTGTCATCCATTAAAAAAGGACGAGAATTCGTCCTTTTTTATTTAGGTCGCTCTCTTAATTTTCCGTCTTCTCAACCACGCCTTCATCATCTACTTCACGCACAATTCCTGTTTCGGTATTCACGACTTCAAAGGTCACGCGACGGTTCTGAAACTGCCCGGCAGGTGTCGCATTGGGTTCAACCGGCTGATCCTCTCCCATGCCAACTGCGTGTAATTGTGCAGGGTCAACGCCTTTTTGCACGAGATAACTGGTAATCGCTTGAGCACGCTGTACGGACAGCACCTTATTCTCTGCTTCGCTGCCTTGAGCATCAGCATGTCCTGTGACTTTCAGAATCACATGAGGCGCGCGTTGTAATAATGCAGCAGCTTGATCCAGCACCAGTTTATTGACTTCCGGAACTTCAGTCGATGCCGTATCAAAATTAATAATCTGTAAATTCAGTGCAGTCGCCACATCCAGTGCTTTAACATTATCAGTCTTGATACTGGCCAAGGCTTGTTCTGCTTCGCTATTGGCCGTATTAATCACGTCACTTCTATTGAGCGGCTGCTGAGTCACCACTGTGACATTTTTGGCCAGACTACGAATTTGTGCTGCCAGACGCTCAGCCTCTGCATTGGTTGCTGCACGTACCGAAACCTGATTGCCAATCCAGTCCAGTGACACATTTGGCATCCCCTGAAGCGCTTTCAATACTGATGGAATGGTATCCTGATCAATAAATTCTGAATGGTAAATCTCACTGCTCAGCGCGCCACAACCAATATTATAATTAAAGATCTGTTTGATCTCGTTTTGCAAAATTTCCATATACTGCGGATTATTCAGCTGTAATTGACAACTGACAACTTCGCCATTACTGCCTGTACTTAATCGCAAGGATGCAGGCTGAGCTGCAGCAACTTCACTGGTCGCTTGGGTATTTGAATCTTCAACATCATCCTGCATGCAACTACGAACCAAAAACAGGATCAAACCCGCCAGGATCAGAAAAATAATAAACGGCCATAAAAAGCCGGTTTTTCTCTCTTCCTGAACGATGATGGTCTGCTCCGCCAATACAGGTTCCTGATTTAAATTCTGCCCTGCCAAGGGTGAAACTCCAAGCGCTGCCAGAATAGGGCCAGCCCAAACGGGTAATGCGCGCTGAATCGAATCGGCATGAGTTTCGAGCAAATGGCTAATCGCTTCCGGACTTGAAGCACCCGCTTCAGTCTGTAAAAAATTCATGGTCGGTACAATTGACCGGTTCAAGGTATGTTCTATTTCGTCTTGCGGTGCACTCTGATCCACTTGATCGAGAAACTGCTGCTTGAGTGCCGGGTTTGCATTAAATAATTCATGGATTTTTGGATTGAGTTGCTGACCAATATTTTCAATCCAGGCGGGACGTGCACGCAATATACTTAAAAAGATGGGATAGAATTGAGCCAAAGCTTGATCTTTGGCAAATAAATGCTCGGTTTCACCTTGAAGCACAATCGCCGTAACATCGCTTTTTAAGCGTTCTATAAAGTCTATATTCATAATCGTCACCATTCTTTTGATTTTTCTAATGTTTAATATTTAATCAGTGTAACGATCCCCATTTTTTGAAAATGTAAATAATTGTATGAATATCATAAAGTTTCACTGTTTTTGTTGAGTACTCATTTTACAGATAGAGAATTTATATAAATAAAAAAGCCAGCCGAAGCTGACTTTTATAAAATTGGGATCACTTAAGCAGCAAAAGTTTGAACAACTTTACCCAGCACTTTTTGATTAATTAGCGGGGTATTTTTACCTTGTGACACGATGCTTTCTTTATTCAGGGTCCATTCCAGTTCCGGATCTAGCAGCACCCAGCCTGATTCATTTATCCATCGATCTGCCATTTGCGCAACACTAGCCGGAGCTAAGGTCACTTTTTCCACCCATTCCAGTGGAGTCAACAACCCCTCACGAATCAGTTGCAGACCAAAAGGCACATAGGTATCAAAAGCAGTGAAACCTGGCTGCGTTTCAGCAAACGGCGCCATTTTCGCAGAGCTGCTCAGCGGTTCATGATGAGTACAAATCGCATCAATCACGCCTGATTTCACACCTTGGCGTAATAATTCTTTATCGTGTTCAGAACGAAGTGGCGGACGCACATGTGCCAGTGAATTAAAACCATCAATCAAATGATCGGTCAGATGTAACTGATGCATGGCCACATCACAGGTCACCGGTAAGCCTTTTTCCTTGGCAATACGAATGAGTTCCACCGAAGCGCCACAAGACAACAGACCAAAGTGTGCTCGCACTTTGGTTGATTCAATCATCAGTAGATATTTGGCAATTGCCACGGTTTCAGCCAGTGCAGGAATCATCGGCAAGCCCTGACGTGAAGCAATAAAGCCTTCATGCACACAGCCGTCTTTGGCGATTTGTGGTTCTTCTGCATAGAACACCACCGTCAGGTCTAAACCTGCAGCATATTCAAGGGTACGAAGTACCACATCATCATTGGCAAACGGCGCACTGGCATTGGAAACCGCAGTACAACCGCCCTTTTTCAAGCCCGCCATATTTGCCGGTTGTTGACCATTTAAGCCTTGGGTTTGCGCACCAATCACTTGAAGATAGATCCCACCATCCAGCATGGCTTTTTCGACCAGACCGTGAATCAGCGCACCATTATCTTGTACGATTGGCTTTGAATCGGGTGGCGTAAATACGTGCAAAATGCCATTTTCACGTGCCGCTTTTCCTTCAGACTTAAGCGTACCGTGTTGCTGTTGACCCGGTTCACGTAAACGCGCACACAAATCGACCATGGTTGGCATTAACCATTTACCTTGACCATCTATCGTTTCAGAGACATCTGCTGTTTCTGCAACGAATTTTCCATTTTCCAGATACACGGTCTGGATAGAATTAGTGTTTTGGATCGGATCAAGAACACGGACATTTTCAATTTTTACAATAGTCATGACTTATTCCTTAACCCGCAATCGCTTCAATCAAACCTTGTTCTTGTAACTGGCCTTGCATCGATAAAGCCAACACCGCCATACGCACTGCAATGCCATTGGTCACCTGCTTCAAAATCACAGATTGTGGACCATCCGCAATACTTGAGTCGATTTCAACGCCGCGGTTCATTGGTCCCGGATGCATCACAATACAATCCGGTTTGGCCATGGCAAGACGTTCTTTATTCAAGCCATACATTTTGTAGAACTCAGCTTGCGAGGCCAGTGCCGGAGAATCAATACGCTCATTTTGAATACGAAGCGTAATAATCACGTCGCAGTCTTTAATGCCGTCTTCCATATTGTTAAATAGACGAACACCATCGCCATATTCTTCAAAGCCTAATGGCAGCAAGGTATTCGGTGCAATCACCCGGATATCCTGGCAACCTAAAGTTTGCAAGGCAGCCACATCTGAACGCGCGACACGTGAATGCTTGATATCGCCAATAATGGCAATCGACATTTCTTCGAATTTTTTATTGGTTTCGCGGCGAATGGTCAGCATGTCCAGCATCGCTTGAGTCGGATGCGCATGACGGCCATCACCGGCATTAATAATTGCCACTGTTGGACAGACATCCTTGGCAATAAAATGCGCTGCCCCTGAAGATGAATGACGCACCACGAAAATATCGGCCGCCATGGCTTCCAGATTCCATAAGGTGTCACGCAGGGTTTCACCTTTGGAAGTACTCGAACGGGCAATATCGATATTGAGAACGTTGGCAGAAAGGCGCTTGGCAGCGGCTTCAAAGGTGGTGCGGGTACGGGTTGAATTTTCGAAGAACAGGTTCATCACCGTTTTGCCTTCGAGCAAATTATTGGTGATCAGCTGATTTTGGTCATTAAAAAAGGACTGTGCAGTGTCCAATATTTTTGTCAGGGTTTCTTTAGAAAGACCTTCGATGGTCAAGAAGTGTTTTAGATTACCTTCTTTATTGAGTTGAATCTGGCTCGGTGTATGCAATGCCGCCAAGTGCATGAGAGATTCCTTATGCGTTAAGTCAACATATTATACAGAGATTGGCGAATTTTTATAGTTGGCCATGCTGCTACTTGTACAAAAAGCATCTGAACAATAAAAATAAAAAATCAGATTCCTTTGTATTTTTTCAATAAGATAATTTAACCCGATTTGCATCTTGCTGATTTTAAGTACAAAACCAACGGGCGCTTCAGTCTGGAGCATTCACACCCATCTCAGGTTTAACGCAGTGCACCAATATAACGATGTGACACCTGTGCACGATAGATATCGTCTTCATCCGGTTCGACCGAGATCAGCCCTTCCTGCTGGATCGGCTGTGCAGATTCTGTTTGTGAGTCTGGTGCTGTTTCCGAAATCTCCAGTACCATTTTCAGGCGCTGGATCAGATGATTCAAATCTGGATCCTGGGTTTGCTCTGCCAGTTGAATCACATGCCGGGCATAGTCCAGATTCTCTGCCAGATAAATTGCATCAATCACCCGACCGGAAACCCGTCGTAAACGTGCATAAATTAAAGTGGCCACTGAAAAAGCGTCATGGTTGCGTAACTGATTCTCTAACATCTTAACCCCCATTATAAAATTGAAAAATCAGGCAGCCATCGCTCCCCATCGACTGACCGCCTGATTTGCCATGTATAGAGCAAAATGCGTACCAGTTCCTCAATTTATAGTGTGAATATTATTTTTCTCTATCACATGCCACGGCCTTTCAGAGAATTTCAAAAGCTTTCAATATAAAAATACGGTAAACTTAGCGCAGTTTTTTATTTATCTTTTTGGTCTCTCTATTATATGAATACCTCTCCACGTTTAAGCAATTATTGGGTCACCTGTGCCGATGGTCTGGAAACCTTATTAGAAGAAGAAATACAAGGCTTAGGTGTTCAGAATATTGAGCGTTTTCCGGGCCGTTTGACCTTTAAAGGCACACTGGAAAATGCTTATCGTATCTGCATGTGGTCACGTCTGGCTTCACGTGTCTTGATGCCGATCCACACGCATGAAATTGAATTTTCTCATGATGCCCGTGATGTGGCAGAAGAACTCTATGAAGGGGCTCTCAGCTTTGACTGGTCGCTGATTTTTGCACCACAAAGTACCTTTGCGATTCGTTTGCATGTCGAACGTGATATCAAGGTCAATACCCAGTTTGCGACTTTACGTGCCAAAGATGGTGTCGTAGATTCCTTTATGGAAGCCGTAGGCAAACGTCCAAGCATTGATACCAAACAGCCTGAAATTACCATGTATATTCTGGCAGGCAAGAAAGAACATACTTACTGCCTGGACCTGTCTGGCGACTCTTTGCATAAACGCGGTTATCGCCGCTTTATGACTGACGCCCCAATCAAGGAAAACCTGGCCGCTGCGATTCTGCAAAAAGGTGGTTTAAAAGCGTTAAATCCGGACATCATTGTCGATCCAATGTGTGGTTCAGGTACCTTTATTATTGAATCCCTAATGATTTTGACCGACCGTGCACCGGGTCTGGTCCGTCGTTTCGGTTTTAATGGCTGGAATGGCCATGACCATGAACTGTGGATGAGCATCAAGGCCGAAGCTGCTGAACGTCATCAAGCGGCAATGGAAAATCCATTACCACAATTCTATGCCTTCGATGCGGACTGGGAAGCGGTTAAAGCCACCAGACAAAATATTATCGCGGCGGGTTTTGAAGCTGCTCTCGACAATATCATGATCGAAGAACGGACTTTAAATGACTGGCCTGATTTCCATGCAGAAGGCAAGAAAGTATTCTTCGTGACCAACCCGCCATATGGCGAACGTCTCGGCGATAAAGCGCAAAACCGTTCTTTATACCTGGGTTTATCGGCTTTATTGCAAAAGAATTTCCCGAATCAAAACGCGGCTGTGATTGCCTCCCAAGTGGAACAGGCCGATGTGCTGGCGTTCAATGATCCGCAAATCCTGCGTTTGATGAATGGTAAATTGCCGATCTATATCCGCTTCGGTACGGTTAAACCGGCCGCAGTGGTACGTCCATTCCTAGAAAGCTGGCAGCCTCAGCAGTTTGAACCGATTGAAGGTGCGATGGAGTTTGCCAACCGTCTGACCAAAAATATGCAAGCTCTAAAAAAATGGGCAGTCAAGGAACAGATCCATTGTTTACGTCTCTATGATGCAGATTTACCTGATTTTAACGTCGCAGTAGATCTGTATGGCGAGCGTTTGCATGTACAAGAATATGCGCCGCCTAAAACCATTGATCCGGAAAAAGCCAAAAAACGTTTTAACCTGGCACTACAGGCCATTCGTGCCGTGACCGGTTTGGGCCGTGATGCGATCTTTATCAAGACCCGTGCACGTCAGGAAGGTAAAAACCAGTACACCAAACAAAGTACAGCATCCAAGCGTTTTATCGTTCAGGAAGGTCAAGCCAAGATTCTGGTCAACCTGACCGATTATCTGGATACCGGTCTGTTTCTGGATCACCGTCAAATGCGTTTACGTATTGCACGTGAAGCAAAAGGCAAACACTTCCTAAACCTGTACAGCTATACCTCAACGGCAAGTTTACATGCTGCTTTGGGTGGTGCTGCAAGTACAACCAGCGTCGATCTGTCGAATACTTATTTGAACTGGTCTAAAGAAAATTTTGTTCTGAACGGCTTAACCGTGGATCATGCGGATGAACAGCATCAGTTCTTTGCCTCTGACTGTTTCGAATGGCTAAAAGAAGGTCATGAGCAATATGAGCTGATCTTTATCGACCCACCAACCTTCTCAAACTCGAAGAAATTCTATGGGACCTTTGACGTACAGCGCGACCATTTGTCCCTGTTAAAACGTGCGATGAACCGCTTAACCACTGATGGTACCTTGTATTTCTCAAATAACTATCGTGGTTTTGAGATGGATGAAGAAATTCTGGCCTTCTTTGATGTTGAAGAAATTACCCAGGAAACCATTGGACCTGACTTCAAGCGGAATCAAAAGATTCACCGTGCCTGGAAAATCCGTCATCCGCAAGTGTAATTTGATGATGAATTAACTGTCTTTATCACGATTGATATCTTCTTTATTTTCCCTGAGCTGAGTTTTAAGCCATGCTTTAAAGCTCGCCGCAACAAGAATACAAAAGTGTTGCAATGCTCGAAGTTAAAATAAGATTAAAAAAAACCCAGCCTAGGCTGGGTTTTTTGTTGCAAGGAGAAGCGGTTTAGTTAAGTTTCATTTTTTCAAAGATTAACTCACCTGCTTCAGCTTTCACCAGAATGGTATCGCCCGGCTGGAATTCTCCGCCCAGGATTTTCTGCGCCAGACCATTTTCAATCCGCTGCTGGATTGCACGTTTCAGTGGACGTGCTCCATACAATGGATCAAAACCGGCCTCGATCAGCTGATCGAAAGCGCTGTCATCTACCGACAAGCGCATATCGCGTTCTGCCAGACGTTGACGTAAACGGTCCAACTGGATATCGGCAATACCGCGAATCTGGTCTTTTTCCAGCGCATGGAACACTACCAGTTCATCAATACGGTTGATAAATTCCGGACGGAAATGTTCCGATACCGCATTCATCACCACCGTACGGACTTCTTCTTTAGTGGCATTACCGCCCAATTCACGTACATCCTGCGAACCCAGGTTCGAAGTCATGACGATCACAGAGTTTTTAAAGTCCACTACCCGGCCTTGCGAATCAGTCAAACGGCCATCATCCAGTACCTGTAGCAAGATGTTAAATACGTCCGGATGCGCTTTTTCGACTTCATCAAACAAGATCACGCTATACGGTTTACGACGTACCGCTTCAGTCAGTACCCCGCCTTCTTCATAACCGACATAGCCCGGAGGCGCACCGACCAAACGGCTGACCGAATGTTTTTCCATAAATTCCGACATATCGATACGCACCATGGCATCGTCACTGTCAAACAGGAAGTTCGCCAGGGCTTTGGTCAGTTCTGTTTTACCGACACCTGTTGGCCCCAGGAACAGGAAAGAACCACTTGGACGGTTCGGGTCTGACAGGCCTGCCCGTGAACGGCGTACCGCATTGGAGACTGCCACCACGGCTTCTTCTTGCCCCACCACACGGTTATGCAGGAATTCTTCCATATGCAGCAGCTTGTCACGCTCACCTTGCAACATTTTCGCAACCGGAATACCGGTGGCTGCACTCACCACTTCTGCAATTTCATTGTCAGTGACTTTATCACGTAGCAGTTTTGGCGCTTCGCTTTCTTCAGCTGCTTCAATACGTTCCAGCTGTTTTTGCAACTCCGGAATGACACCATATTGATACCGTGCTGCTTCAGCCAGATCACCTTCACGTTGCGCTTTGTCCAGTGCAATACGAGCCTGATCCAGTTTGACCTGAATGTCTTTATTACCAGCAACCAAGGCTTTGTCTGCACGCCACACTTCTTCCAGATCCTGATACTCTTTTTCAACTGTGGCGATCTGATCGGACAAGTATTGAATCTCAGCTTTGGCACCTGAGTCTTCATCTTTTTTCACCGCTTCCAGCTGCATTTTTAACTGAATCAGACGGCGTTCCAGTTTATCTAAAGCTTCTGGCTTAGAATCGAGTTCCATTTTGATGCGTGATGCTGCTTCATCAATCAGATCAATGGCTTTATCCGGCAACTGACGGTCTGTGATATAACGATGCGACATTTTCGCCGCCGCAATAATCGCGGAATCCAGAATCTGTACCCCGTGATGGGTGGCATAGCGATCTTTCAGACCGCGCAGAATCGCAATGGTGTCTTCCACGCTTGGCTCATCGACCAGCACTTTCTGGAAACGACGTTCTAGCGCTGCATCTTTTTCAATATACTGACGATATTCATCCAGTGTGGTCGCACCGACACAGCGCAGCTCGCCACGTGCCAGCGCAGGTTTCAGCATGTTACCGGCATCCATTGCGCCATCACCTTTACCAGCACCCACCAGCGTATGCAACTCGTCGATAAACAGGATGATTTCGCCTTCGTGTTTGGCAATATCTTTCAGAACGGCTTTTAAGCGTTCTTCAAACTCACCACGGTATTTGGCACCGGCCAGCAATGAACCCAAGTCTAGCGATAAAACACGTTTGCCTTTGAGTCCTTCAGGTACTTCACCATTGATAATACGCTGCGCCAGACCTTCGACGATTGCAGTTTTACCCACCCCTGGCTCACCGATGAGTACCGGGTTATTTTTGGTACGACGTGACAAGACCTGAATGGTACGGCGGATTTCATCATCACGGCCAATCACAGGATCAAGCTTGCCTGCCAATGCACGTTCAGTTAAATCAATGGTGTACTTATTCAGTGAATCACGCTGATCTTCATGATTGTTGCTCATGACTTTTTCATCGCCTCGAAATTGATTAATCACTTGACCTAAAGTCTCTGCCTTTACGCCAACACTATTTAATAAGGTTTTGGTATTTCCGGTTTCTGCCAGCGCCAACAGCACCCAATCCGTAGATAAAAACTCATCTCCGGCTTTTTGCGCAAAGCTGTCTGCCAGATGCAATACTTTTGCCGCTTCAGGACTGAGGTTGATATCTGCTGATGGATTGGTCAGGGTTGCTGCATTGCTCAATGCTGTTTGCAGCTTGGTTTGTAGCTCACGTAGATTAGCACCGGCTTGTTGCAGCAGGCTGACATTGGATGCCTCATCCATCAAGGTGGCCAAGATATGGATCCCATCAATCGAAGTATGGTCCTTACTCATGGCCAGCGATTGCGCATCGGAAAGGGTTTGCTGCAGGCGATTGGTAAATTTTTCAAAACGCATTCTTGTTATTCCTCACAACAAATTTTCTACTTGATGGATATATGGGTGCGGTTGATAAAATTTCAAATCATTTTTATATATTTTTCAAAAACTTAATTTATATTAGGAGACAGATATCAGTAATAATATTGGTATATATAAAGCAGATTTCAAGTGAGGTTAGAAGAATTTTTAAGGTGAAGATAAACAATTCATATTTTATTTAATTTACTCTGCTATTTTTCAGCTTAGTAGAGAATAGAGAGATATTTTTAGTACGGTTGCAACCTTCCTAGTAATCGCAATACTTCACTCAAACCATGTTCTTTTTGCATCAAGGATCTTGGCGTTTGATGATTCAAAAGCTTGTTAGGTGAATTGATAAAATGGCGCATCCAGCTCAAGTCTCCACCATGCAAGCTAAATAACTTTTGATAGATATTTACTAAAGCTATAGCTTTTTCGCCTGCTGTAGTATCTGGTTCTAATTCTTTTTCATTTATAACCAGAGATAATTCCGCCTCAGATAAACCCAGAATCAATGCAAGTTCGAATTCTTTCAGTTGCAACTGCTCAGCTAAGTTGAATACTGCTATAGCTAATACTTGGGATTTAGAAATACCTGTTTCACTATTCATTTTTATCAAATCATCTTGATGCGTCTTATTTCGATTATGCTGCTTTTATTGTTTTCCGGCCATGTTGTTTATCATCAAATTTAATTTCTCATAAAATTAAAACACCCTCGCTTGGAGGGTGCTTTAAAATAACAACACCATGATTATGGTGCCGGATTCGGTTGCTGACGGTGAATTGCCTCAATACCTTTCAGTATTTCCTCAGACAGATCAATTTCAAATGCCTGAATATTTTCTTTCAGCTGATCCAGATTGGTGGCACCAATAATCGTACTGGTCACAAAGAACTGCTGCTTGATAAAGGCCAAAGCCAATTGAGTGAGACTTAAGCCATGCTGTTCTGCCAGCTGGGCATATTGCTCGGTTGCCCATTCACTTTGCGGATTGCTATAGCGGCTAAAGCGGGAGAATAGCGTTACACGTGCATTGGCAGGACGCGCACCATGACGGAATTTACTGGTCAGATAACCAAATGCCAAAGGTGAATACGCCAACAAACCTACATTTTCATATCGGGCAATTTCTGACATGCCAATTTCATAAGTACGGTTCAGCAGGTTATAGGGGTTTTGCACGCTGACGAATTTGGACAAACCTAATTTTTCTGCGAGATGCAGGAACTTCATCGTGCCCCACGGGGTTTCATTGGAAAGGCCTATATAACGGATACGACCTTTTTTAATTTCATACTGCAAGGCAGTCAGGGTTTCTTCGAGATCTGTGACGGCACGATTTTCTGCCGCTTCAGCATTGCCATAACCCAGCTTGCCAAAGAAATTGGTTGGGCGTTGCGGCCAGTGTAACTGATACAGATCAATATAATCCGTTTGCAGGCGTGACAACGACTGGTCAATCGCTGCTGAAATTTCATCGGCAACAAAACGGGTTTTTCCATCCCGAATATGACTACCACCTTGCGAGGGTCCGGCAATTTTTGAGGCTAAAAAAAGTTTGTCACGGCCACCACGTGCAGCGATCCAGTTCCCGATAATACGCTCGGTAGCACCTTGCGTTTCGGGTTTTGGCGGTACCGGGTACATTTCCGCAGTATCCCAGAAATACAGTCCCTGATCTAAGGCATAATCCAGTTGCTGAAAAGCCTGTTCTTGCATGTTCTGCTCACCAAAGGTCATGGTGCCCAAACAAATTTCTGGCAAAAGAATGCCGGTATCCGCCAACGGTCTGAATTGCATAAAAACATCCTGTGAATTTTATTCAGTGAATTGAGATTAAGTGGGCTATAGCCTATCGGAATTATAAGGGAGACTTAAATCATCTTTTCTGAGAAGCTTGTTCTAAATTTTTATGTATTGAGTAATGACGCATAAAAAAAGCAAATCCGAAGATTTGCTTTTTAATATCTGGATTATTCGTCTATGGCACCATCTGCCACTGCTTCAGATGCTTCTTCTAATGAAGCATCAAAGATCAGGATGGCTTTACCATCGGTTTCGATCATGCCCTGCTCTTCCAGGGTTTTTAGTACACGTCCGACCATTTCGCGGGAACAGCCAACAATGCGACCAATTTCCTGACGGGTAATACGGATCTGACGACCATTTGGCAAAATCATCGCTTCTGGCTGTGAAGACAGGTCGATCAGACAACGTGCAATCCGGCCTGAAACATCAATAAATGCCAGATCAGTGACTTTACGTGTGGTATTTTTCAAACGACGTACTAATTGAGCAAATACCGCATAGCTCAGATCAGGATATTGCTTGCTGATTTCGTGAAAGTTTTCATAGGTAATTTCGGCAATTTCACACACATCACGCGTACGAACTTCCGCAGTACGTTGTGGATTAACCTCGAATAGACCCATTTCCCCAAAGAAGTCACCCGCATTTAAATAAGCCACGACAATTTCACGATCATCATCTTCACGAAGAATGATAGATACAGACCCCTTCAGAATTAAATATAAAGATTTAGATTCTGATCCTGCATCAATGATCGTGGTACGTTTTGGATAACGATTAATATATGCACGTTTTAACAGTGCTTTCACGGATTCTGGTAATTGCCCCGGAGAAAGCGCATCAGTGCTTAATTGTGAAAAGTTTGAAGTCATGCTAACAGTTCCGATTATGGATAATTTATAGATCGCACAAGACCTAATGTGAACTTGTCACACAGTGGGATTGAAATTCCGTATCAACCCAATTTATGTTAGTGTACAGTTACTTGACAAATTTATAGCTTTTTTTAGGTAGTTGCAATGCAAACAAGCGTTCATTGGTTAGAGAATGTTGCTTTTGAAGCAAAAACTCAAAGTGGTCATAGCCTTATCATGGATGGTTCAGCTGAATACGGTGGTGAAAACCGTGGTCCCCGTCCTATGGAACTGCTTTTAACGGGTTTGGGCGGTTGTGCGTCTTTTGATATTGTTACCATTTTAAAGAAGGCTCGTCAGGATATTACCGATGTACGCTGCGAATTAAAGGCTGAACGTGCAGATACAATTCCGGCAGTATTCACGAAAATTCACTTGCATTTTGTAGTGATCGGCAAAGCGATTAAAGAGAAACAGGTCGTAAAAGCCGTAGAACTTTCTGCTGAAAAATATTGCTCTGCCAGCAAAATGCTGTCTGATGGCGGTGTTGAAATCACCCATGATTATGAAATAATCGAAGCAGAATAAAATCTAGATTCTGTAAAAAAAGCGGCTGGAAAAGCTGCTTTTTTTGTATCAGAAAATTGCCTTTTCTCAGAACCGCTGAACTGAATACTGATTGCCATCTTCAAAGCTCAAGATATTTTCTGGAAATCTTAAGGCGCCGAGTCGATGTCTGAACGCGACACCCTGTTGACGATCGAGATAGCGTTTACCCACTGAATAATCCACACAAAATACGTTTTGTTGCTGTCCATACCATTGCAGTGCATCGATCGATTTGAGTAAACCGGTTTTTTCTTCAGTAGATTTAAAGTTCCGCCAATAATGTCCAGTAATGACTGGAATTTGGTCGGTATAGCTGTCCCACCATGGCACGCGGTCGATCATCCGCCACCTTCCACCGGCATAAATCGGTTCTAAGGCGATTTTTTCCGCACCAGAAGTAATGACCCGAATCGGATTGTGCATTTGCTCACGTAGCTCTTTTTCTGCGAGATGTTGCAATAAAGGTAAAGTTGTAGCCGGGTCTTTGAACTGGTGTTGGTAGCGTTGCTGCTCTATCTGGATGAATTCATTAATACCTAAGGCTTGCAGATCCAGCGCTGTATGTTGAACGAAATCAGCATAGGCTTCGCCAAGCGAAGTAAAACCAGAATTGCGTAATTGATCAATTGATCCTTGATGCCAACAGGCATGTACAACACGCAGCTGCTCCGACTCCAAAGCCAACGGTAAGCTATTTAAAAAATCCAGAATCCATTGTCGATCTTTGATTGAGGCTTGGATCGAATCAAAAGGTTTCAGATCATCCTGATGCGGTGAACCAAAAAACCAGCCATTGCCTTCCCGCAAAGTATCGGTCAATAGGTTCAATTCATGATTACCCATCACACATTGTGCATAGCCTTCATCTACCAGCTGTTTGACGCGTTTGATCACCGCAACACTGTCTTGCCCCCGGTCACATAGATCACCGACAAAAATTAGTTTGCGCTGTTCTGGATGATGACCATTCCGGTCATAACCTAATACCTGGATCAGTTGTTCCAGCGCGGCAATCTCACCATGAATATCCCCTACGATGTCCACGGGACCAGTGAAAGCCTGCTGTATAAATGAGTACTTCATTTATGCATCCTGAATTAAGTCTAAAACAGAATATATCCCTAATAAGTATCCTTTAAATTTATGAAGATCTGAATACAGAATGAATCATCATTTAAATAATTTAACCCGAATCACGGATAAGAAATTGACTTGAAAAATAAGAGGACTAGAGCCATCAGTTGAGTTACCAAACCAAACTCACAACTCTAGTCCTGATGTTCAATAGTACCGATTCTGCTTAATTGATGATTTCTTTCTTAAATTTGAAGCAACTTATTGGAAGTTCCTCAAACAAAGTCATCATTCTCTAAGAATCAGAAATGCTCAGCTCACAATTTCAGAAATCTGCTTTATCACCATTTGGTACAAATGTTCTCATTTCAATAATTTCAAAGCCTTTTTTACATGGCTAAAGCTGGATAAAAGCTTTTTATTTAAGCACTTGCCTTGCTGCCAACGCATGATTCACTTGATCAATAGGCATGAATTAGCATTACATGCCCTGTATGTAGCTTTGATGAAAGGCAAAGATAAACAATACTTATAGATTGATTCAACAACGCTACCTGTTTGTAAAAATCAACGTATTCAATGCCATAAATCATTAGCCCAAATCGCATCACGTGGCAAAAGTTCTATGGGTTGGTTTTATGGCTGTAAATTACATATCGTGATGAACCAATTTGGTGAAATTAGTTGTTCTGCTTTATCGAATGGACATGTTGCTGACATAAAAATGGTTGAGCAATTGGTTGATGGTTTTGCATCGCTTCAAACAGTTCATTTACGCTGACTTCCTGAATCCGGCTTTTTGCATTCTGGATCAATTGCTCTGCAGTTTTCATCATTTTCATTCTTCCTCGGCCATTAAAATTATATTTTGTATAAACGATGCTCAGGTAGATTGAAAGCGTTTGAGTTTAAATTTCCAACTGGCTATTTAGCCCATGAGCGCTGAATAGATTAAATACATCGCTACCCCAACCACGGTAGTGGCAAATATTTTCTGTACCTTGTTACTGTCAATCCGCTGCATCAGACTGCGTCCAATTAATATCCCCGCAATACAGGCCAGAACAAAAGTCAGCGTAACCGAAACAGGATATTGAAAGCCATCCAGCACGTGTGCAGAAATACTCACCCCACCAATCAGAAAAATAATCATCAGGGAAGTCGCAACGATACTGCGCATATCAAGGTCGGTGAATTTACGCAGGGCTGGAACAATGACAAAACCACCCCCCACCCCCCACAGCCCGGATAATAAACCTGCCACGACACCAATACCTGCTAGGAACGAAGCAGTTTTGACATTTCAGATCAGACGACCGGTGGTTTGATTGACCTTGCACGGTGCATTGCCATGATCGGTCACTTTATTAAAGAAGATCCGGTAAGCCACAATCAGCATCACCAGACTGAAAGCCAGCGTTAGCCAGACCGGAGAAACGATATCAGCCAGATGTACGCCATAACGGGCTGAAGGAATACTGATCAGCGCGATCCAGAGCGCAGCACGATAACGCACAATACGCTTGAACAAACCCTCGAACGTTCCGACCAAGGCGGACAGCGTGACTGCAAGCAATCCCACCGGCGCAGCTTGGGCCACGGTCCAACCCTGACTCGCCATCAGTGCCGGTACAGCCAGAATACCGCCACCGGCACCAGTCAAACCCAATAGCACTCCGATAACCAGCCCTTCAAGTATTAATGCCCACATCGCCCTCTCCCTTATCCACAAAAGTGATTCAATAAAGGTTGAACTTTTTGTTGAATCACGACACAAGCTTATTTGAAGTAGTTAAGAGGAAGCTTGAGGTAAGAAACACCATTTTCTTCTGGCTCAGGAAACTGCCCTGCTTTCATATTGATCTGAATCGCCGGTAGAATCAGTTTAGGCATACTCAGTCCTGAATCCCGCTGATTTCGCATCTGAGCAAATTCAGTTTTACTGATTCCCTGATGAATATGAATATTCTGTGTCTTTTGTGTCTGTATATCAGATTCACACACATAGGATTCACGTGTTTCAGGCAAATAGTCATGACATAAAAAAACCCGGGTATCTTCTGGCAACTGAAACAGGCTTTGTACCGAATCATAAAGCTGTTCTGCACTGCCACGCGGAAAGTCACAACGTGCTGTACCATAATCTGGCATAAACAGGGTATCACCCACAAAAACCGCATCACCAATCACATAACTCAGGCAAGCGGGAGTATGTCCCGGTGTTGGAATGTTATAGGCTTTCAATGTTCCGATTTGGAACGACTCATGATCTTCAAATAAATAATCAAAGAGCTGCTGGGCATTCCATTGTTTAATATCCAGATGATAAATCGCGCCAAAAGTTTCCTGAACAATACCAATTTTCTGGCTCATGGCAATCTTGCCACCTAACTCAGCTTTGAGATATTGCGCTGCAGTCAGATGATCAGCATGGACATGGGTTTCCAGAATCCACTCGACCGTTAAACCCTGCTCTTTAATATAAGCAATAATTTTATCGGCATGAATAGTTGAGGTACTTGCTGATGCCGGATCATAATCCAGAACGCTATCAATAATGGCGCAGGCTTTGGTCGCCGGATCACGTACAACATAACTGAAGGTATTGGTATCTTCGTGAAAAAAATCTTTTACTATAGGTAAGTTTGACATCGTTAAGCTCCTGACCATTTACGGTGAATCCATACACCCACCAGCATTGCTACAATAAAATAGAGCACTTGATAGTGGCCCAAACCGATCAAGGTGAAACTTGGCGCCGGACAGATGCCGGCAATGCCCCAACCTGCACCAAATAAAACCGCACCCGTGATCAGTTTTTTATCTATCTGATTATTTTTAGGTAAATCAATAGGTTCATTAAATACTGTTTTCGGTTGCGCCGTACGTAATGCTTTCTGGAAGGGAATAAAGGCTACCGCAATCGCGCCCATCATGACAAAGGCCAGACTGGCATCCCAATCGCCAAACAGATCCAGGAAATCGAGTACTTTTTCCGGATTGGACATGCCCGATACCATCAATCCCACAGAGAACAGCGCACCAAATAAAAAGGCAAACACATTTTTCATTTTAGAATGCTCCTGTGATATGACGGATAATATAAACAGCGACAAAACCTGCAAACATGAAAGTCATGGTCGCGATGATAGAACGCTTAGACAGGCGACTGATGCCACAAATTCCGTGACCACTGGTACAGCCCGAACCTAAGCGTGTCCCAAAGCCCACTAGCAGACCTGCCACAATCATCATCAGTGGGCTGGCATTCAATTCGATTTCAGGTTGTACAAACAGACCATAAATAAACGGTGTGAGGATCAAGCCTAATAAAAACCAGATTGCAGGCGTTTTAAACATGGTTTTTGAGTTTAATACCTGCCCAATCAAACCACTGATTCCTGCAATACGGCCATTGACGTAAAGATAACCAACTACGGAAAGCCCGAGCATTAAGCCGCCAATAAATGCGATGAGGAAGTCATGCATGATGAATTAATCCCTATACAATATACTTTTTTATATTATATAATAAAAAATAATAATCAAGCAGTTTTATGGTAAATTATGTAAACTGCACGGGCTACATCAAAAGTTGTGAGGACATTTATGGATATGATTGCTGCAAATGCCAAAATTGATTTTTCACAGGTCGATTTCGTCAGCCAATGCCTAAAAGTTTTAGCCAATCCTGATCGTCTGAAAATCTTATGTATCTTAGTCGACGGGGAAATGAATGTTCAGGAAATTGAAGAATCTACCGATATTCATCAACCTACACTTTCACAACAGCTGACTGTACTGCGTAAGGCCGACATGGTTGGCACCCGACGTGAGGGCAAACAGATTTTCTATCGTCTGAGTGATCCCAAGGTCTTGAGCCTGATGCAAAAGCTGTACGAGCTGTATTGCGCCCAGCCCTCTTCTTAGTGCAGCCAAAAAGAAATGATCAGAAGCAGTCCGCTAAAAGCAGTAAACAGATTTAGCCATACGGGATACTGGGTGTAATAACCTTCAATAAATTCCGGCGGTCGCAGTGATGTCAAACCCCGTCGATATTGCAGGATTGAGGCGAAATTCACCAACATACCAAATACAATCACCGCAATTCCCAGCCATTGTGAATAAGCTATTTTCTGTGCATAAGTGTCTGGGTCCACCAGTTGCACTAGCAGGTTGGATTTTTCAATCACAAAACCAAAAGCAATTAATGCCAAACCACTCCGGTTCCACGCCAGAGCGGTTCGTTCCAAAGCAAGCAGTACCCGTGGATCATCCAAATTTGACATTTCTTATCTGCTCTTCATGCTTAACCTATCCACCAATGTTAATCTGTCTCCCTATCATGTATAGATGTTTTAAGTAAAAATTACTTTTCTATCATGCAGTTAAAATATTATTGTTCAAAAATTTCCTTGACATCCATCGCCAGGCCTTGAGTAGATTTAAATTCACCCTGATTGTTTTTCCAGGCCATCGACGGTGTGGAGAAAAAGCCGTATTTCCCCATCAAGGCCTGATTGGCATCAATTTTTGCAGCAATTTCTGCAGGAATCTTTGCCATTTTCTTGAGCTGCTTTTTGCCTTTATTCTTGTTTATATCATTAAAAACTGCTGCTGGATTTTTCGACATTAACAATGTTGCCACCTGACCACGGCTTTCTTCACGGATCACACCGACCTGAATATGACGCAGCTGTACCTTGCCTGATTCGACCCAAGGCCGAGCCGATTGCCAGAATTTATAGCAATATGGACAATTGGGATCGGAAAAGACATAGACCACCCGTGGTGCATCTGGCTTGCCATCCTGAATCCAGGTCGATTTTTCCAGGGTTTTCCAGACATCGTCCAATACCGCTTTTTTCATATGCTTTTCAATCTGCTCATTGGAAAGGCTTTTCCCTTGCGCATCAAACAGTTCGCCCTTGATATAATATTTATCATCGTTGGAGATAAATAGCGTATTGGAGTACTGGTCTTCATGCCCCACCCAGCCAGTCATTCCTTGAGGTGCTGGAATCTGTTTTACAAACACAAAACCCTGTTTTTCAATATTCTGCTTAATATTTGCCTGCGTATGCATGCTCATGATCAGGAACATGCCTGCACCAAACACCCGGTAAATTTTGTTCATACTAAGTCCTTCCGTTTTTAAGGTTGATCTGAAATTCTGTTTAAATATTGCTGCAACATAGCCGGACTGAGTTCCCCCATATGCCGCTCGACCAGCTGGCCTTGAGCATTAAAAAACAGCGTCGTTGGCAGGCCAAAACTATTCATCTGCTGTGGCAGTTCACCATATGGGTCCAGCAGGACATGTTTAAATTGAAACTGATGTTTTCTTAAATAGGCATTTACGGTGGCTACCTCCTCACCCTGATTCAGCATGACAAAATTCACTTGAGGATATTGCTTGGCTGCTTTGGCCAACACCGGCATTTCGCGATGACACGGCGGACACCAGCTCGCCCACAAATTAATTACCGTGGGCTGGCCAATGAATTGGCTGAGTGGAATCTTGTCTGTACCCAGACGCTCCTGTTCTAGTCCAGCAAAGGCTAGATCAGGAAACGCTGCTTCAGTTTTTAGACTGGATTTGAACGCGAGTCCAAGCCCGATCCAGAGTACCAATATGAGCAACAAGATGGCTTTGAATCGGGTCTGCAGCTGTCTGTTTCGAATGACATACCACAAAGTACCAATCAGCACCCCGCCCCATAAATGAAAACCTTTGTCCTGGATTTTCAGTATGTCGATGGGTGCTGCAAAATACAGCTCGGCATTGAGCAGAACGAAAACAAGACGTGCACCCAGCATCCCTAGCAAAAAACTGCTCCAGAGCAAATCCTGACTTTGTCCAAGCAGCTGTTTAGACCATGAATACTTTCTGGCTAATCCAAACAGGAGGGCAGATAACAGCATCAAGCCAGTGGCAACAATAATAAGTGTCCAGGGCAACATCAAAGGTCCCAGATGCAGCGCATCACTGGAAATCATCATGGTTGCTCCCCTTGTAGTTGCTGCAATGTGCCTAGTAAATGTGCCGCACTAAAGCTTCCGGTCAAGCGCAACTCACGCTGCTCCTGATGCGCTGCATTTAAAAATATGAAAGTGGGTGGACCGAGGATTTGCCATTCTTTTAGCAGCTCATCCTGACTTGGATGATAGTGGGTCAGGTCTAATTTGATACGAACCACATTTTGTAAAGCCGCCTGGACATCACTACGTGGAATCACTTCCTTTTCAATCGGTTGACAGGCCACACACCAGTCTGCATAGACATCAATCACCACCGGCTGTGCAGGATGTTTGGCTAAAACCTGTTGTAATTTTGCGGCTGTACTGACCTTCTGCCATTCAAGCCGTGATTCTACATGGGCCACCTGTACCTGACTCCAGACATGATAGAGCTGTATGCCTCCTGCATAGACCAGTAAACCACTGAGCAGCATCAGGACTATTTTCGATACAGACCGATGCACATGGGGCAGCATCTTGAACAAGAAGTAGCCTGAACAGGTGATCAGTACCACCCCCAAAAGGCTCAGGTATAAAATGCCGGGCAATAGGGGCCGGGCGAAATACAAGGCCAGAGCCAGCATGACAAAACCAAAACTGAACTTCAGGCGATCCATCCAGATGCCAGGTTTGGGTAAAAGATGGGACCCAAATACGGCAGCAATAAATAGCGGCAAGCCCAGCCCAAGGCCTAAGACAAACAGATAACTGGCGCCCAGTATCGGCTGATTGAGCTGAGACACATAGATTAAGGCACCGGCCAACGGTGCACTCATACATGGCCCTACAATCAGTGCGGCGATCATCCCCATGAAACCAGCACCAATCAGCGTGCCGCCCTTCTGCTTTTGCTGCCATTGATCCAGCCGCTGTAACATTCCTTGGGGTAAGGACAGCTGAAATGTTCCAAACAGATTGAGCGCGAACAAAACAAACAGAATGCTAAAAATACTGATGAATACGGGACTTTGAAACCAGCGCTGAAAACTGTAACCGAGCTGTGCCACAGCAAGTCCCATGATCGCATACACCAGTGCCATACCGAAAACAAAGACCAGTGCAATCAGTGCAGCACGGTAGCCCCGGTGCTGCTGGACCAGAATTCCCGTTAAAATTGGAATTAAAGGTAAAGAACACGGTAAAAATGCCAGCAGAATGCCAAGCCCGAGAAAAATCAGTGCATTAATTAACAGACCTTGTTCCGACAGCAAACTTAAAAAATACTGGTCATTGTTCCACTGGCTATTCATGCCTGCTGACGAAGTTTGATTTTTAGGGTCTGCAATGAGCTGGTCGTTTTTCTCTGCTAATCCCGTCTCAGGCTGCACCACAGGGTCGGAAACTGCAGCGACTTGCACTTTCTCCACCTTTTCTTCAGTCAGTGCTTGATCTGCACTTGGAATTTTCCCTATAGCCTCTAGTTTATCTTTCTGGGCGGTCAGAATCTTGTCATTTGCTTCTGGCTGTGCAGTGCTGGCCAGCAGTTTTGGTGTTTTGCTCAGGTTTTGCGCTGGAAATAAACCATCTGCATCAGTTTTTACTGTGGTGCGTTGCACCGGATAACATAAACCGCTTTCTGCACAGCCCTGCCACTGCACCGCAAACTGCTGGTTGGGCTGGACATTCATATTGGTTTTGACTTGCCCATAATGCACCTGAGTCAAACCGAAATTGGGATCATCTTTGTCTTCAGGTTTGGGCAATGCCAACTTGACTGGGGTCTGCTGAGAAGACACTTTAAGCTGGTCATGATACAGATAATAACCATCTGCGATTTTCCAGCTAAGCTCTGCCTGATCCTGACTTGTAGAAACCACCTGAAACTGAAATGCCTGATCTGGTGGTAAAAAGTCGGCATGTGCAGTTCCCGTCATGATTCCACCACCAATCACGGCACCCAATATCCACTTCAACATCCAGCTGCTCTCCTCCTGTTAGGACTGTATTATTGAAAAACTAAAATTAAGGCAACATTAACAGCCCAAATCATTTATAAAATAATGGCAGTTTGATCAGGATGTTCTATGTTTATTGTATTGGTTGAGGATGATCCCTATATCGCACAGAGCATTTGTGCTGCTCTGAACTATCTGAATATTTCAGTGGAGCATGTCAGTCACGCACGTGCTGCAGATTATTTTATTCGGCATAGTGCAGTCGATTTGTGTTTACTGGATTTAGGCCTGCCGGATCAGGATGGCCTGGAGCTGCTGCATAGCTGGCGATGCGACCAGATTGATCTCCCGGTACTGGTATTGACGGCGCGGCTACGGACCGATCAGTGTGTTCAGGCCCTGAATGCCGGTGCCGATGACTACCTGACCAAACCCTTTGAACTGGATGAACTGATTGCCCGGATTCATGCCCTCACCCGTCGCCACCGCGGCTTTGCCTCGAATACACTGCAATTTGATGAACTGGTTCTGAACCGGGATACCCAGACTGTGACCTATCAAGACCAGACCGTAAATTTATCTCGCCGTGAATTCAGCCTGCTGGAAACCCTGATGAGCCACCCCAACCAGATCCTGAAAAATGAACAGCTTATTGACAAGCTCTATGGTTTTCAGGACGCTATCGAGAGCAATGCCCTGAATGTACACATTTATCACCTGAGACAAAAACTGCATCCAGACTTGATTCAGACCGTTCGCGGTGTGGGATATATTTTCAAACCGTTTGAGCATCGTCATGTTTAGTCACAGCTTGAAATGGCGTTTGGTCATGAGTCTTTTGGCCGTGTTTATTGTGCTGTGGAGTGCGGTATTTTCATGGCTGTATATTGACCTGAAACAACGCTTACAAGACACGCTGGATCAACGCTTATCGGCATCTGCGCAAATGGTTGCCCGGCTGATTCAGCAGTTACCGCTGGATAGTCTGGGGGATGCAACCTTATCCAAATTAGCCAAGAATGATGATGCAAACCAGCTAATTGCCTGTGAAGTTTCTCTTTTTAGCTCTGACATCTCGGTAGGCAATCAGGTGATTGCCAAAACACGCGGTGCCCCCAAAAATTTAAGCCAGCGACCAGAAGGATTCAGCACCTGGCAGCAGGGTGATACGGAATGGCGCAGTTATGTCCTGCGTCGTGGTGATATTCAGGTGGTGGCGGCAGAACGCATGTTGTTGAGGGATACCTTACTACAGCAGATCCTGCAGTCCGTACTGGTTCCCTTGATCTTCTCATTGTTGATCTGTATTGCCCTGATCATCTTTATTATCCGCAGACAGTTCCGGCCTTTGGATCAGCTCAGTCAATACCTGAACCAGAAAAACCTTAGCTATTCAGAGGCGGCAGATTTTTTAATGCAGCTCAAGCCTGCAAGCATTCCTCAGGAAGTACAGCCTTTTGTCAACAATTCCACACAGTTGATTCAGAAACTCAATGACAGTCTGCAACAGGAGAAAGCCTTTAGTGCCTATGCTGCACATGAATTACGCAGTCCCCTGACCGCAATTAAAACCCATGTACAACTGGCCCAGCTGATCGGTCAGCAGCAGCACCTGCCTGAATCCATTCAGCACAATTTGCAGCAGGCCAATGAGAGTATCCGGCGTTATACGCTGTTACTCGAGCAGCTTTTATTGCTGACCCAATCAGAAAACAGTATCCAAGCAATGCCTGAAGCCATCTGGCTTCGCCCCACGCTTGAGAAGGTGCTTGCAGACTTAAGTACACGCTATCCAGAAATGAATGAAAAAATACAGGTAGACTGGGAAAGTCTAGGCGAAATTCAGCTACCTGAATTTGTGCTGTATACGGTACTGAAAAATCTGCTTGAAAATGCACTGCTACATGCACAAGCTGCCCATATCTGGATTTCCATGCAGTCTGATTACCTGGTAATTGAAGATGATGGACAACAACTTACAGCCGAGGATATCCAACATTTAGGACAACGCTTCTGGCGCAAATCTGCTCAGCAGCATGGCCATGGTCTGGGACTGGCATTGACCGCTAACCTGTTAAAACAGTATGGCTACCAGCTCTCTTTCAATGCCCTTCGACCCTATGGGCTCCGCATTGAAATCAAGTACGGCGTGTCTAAGCGTGACCTGCAAGCTTGGACATAAAAAAATACAATATGGCTAAAAACCAAAGAGATTTCTATTGATAAAAATATCGAATTTTCAAGAAACTATCTAACACTTACTATTTTAAATCATTCTTTCTTATTTTTTAAAAACACACTTTTTCCAACAAAAACCCTCGATGTATTCCCAATGTTCTGATCAGGCGATCACAACACAGTTTTAATTTTTAGCATAGAGACAAGTATAAAAATAATAAAACCCCTCTATGAAAACAAAAACGCCAGAGGTAAAAGATCACTTGATGCAACTAGGGCCTATCATCAATTAGCTTGAGAAAATCTAATCTGTCCTCATTATTTTTTCATGACTAAACGCTATGCATTAAGAGATGATCAGTGGGAACAGATTAAGGATCTGTTACCCAGACGAGCAAGTACTGTTTGAGTAACTGCCAAAGACAACAGACTATTTGTTGAAGCAGTATTGTATCGGTATCGTTCAAGTATTCTGTAGCGAGATTTACAAGAACGCTTTGGGTATTTTAGAGTCGTGCACACTCGCTTTAGCCCTAAAAATCCAGGATAATCACCGCCCCACAGTTCTGATTAATTTTTTAAAAATTTCCTTTTGATGCCCAGGCTTGCGCTAAACTCAAAGCATCTTATCGCACCGTAATGCACTGTTATGGAATTCAAGGCCTGGTATAAGCTTCGCAGATTTATTTATGACAATTTGCATAATGAAGAACACGAAAGCATCTTAAGTCGTATCATCAATATATTTCTGATTATATTGATTATTGGGAATACTGCTGCTATTTTACTTGAATCGATCAATGACCTCTATCAATCCTATCAGCTGCTGTTTGATGCCTTTGAATTATTCTCGATTTTTATTTTTACCCTGGAATATTTATTAAGATTTTGGGCCATTGCCGAAAAAGACTCCTTTGAAGGTGCATGGAAAAACCGATGGTTATGGATCCGCAGTGGCGGTGCCATCATTGACCTGTTGGCGATTCTCCCAGCCTATATTAATTTCTTTGTACATCTCGATTTACGCTACCTGCGAATCCTTCGATTATTCAGATTACTCAAATTGACCCGTTATTTTGTCTCCCTGCAAATTTTATTGCGGGTGATCAAGCGCGAAAAGGGCTCATTTCAGGCGGTTATTTTTATCCTGCTGATCATGATCATCATCGCGGCGGCTGGGGTATATGTGGTTGAAAACAAGGCGCAACCGGAAGTCTTTAGCTCCATCCCTGCGTCCATGTGGTGGGCAGTGGTGACGCTGACCACAGTCGGCTATGGCGATGTGACACCAATCACCCCCTTAGGCCGCTTTCTGGGGGCTTTAATTACCATTTTAGGGGTGGGTCTGGCTGCACTTCCCGCCGGTATTCTGGCAAATGGTCTGGCAAATGAGCTGAGACAACGCAAGCACAAGCTGGAATTAAGATTTCGTGAACTGCTCGATGACGCAGAAATTGACTTGATTGAAGATCAAGAAAAAATTGAAACTTTACGTAAAGAAGTCGGGCTAAGCACAGAGCAAATGCAGGATATTCTGTTAGAACTTATTCATGAGCGCAAGAAAGAACAACTCGAGCAGGAAAAAAATAAATATTTCTTTTGTCCGCACTGTGGGCATAAGTTACCTGATTAAATTCGAACGGCAATACAAGCGTATCATCACCAGCATCAGCCCACAGGATATGATACTTGTTGCAGGCCGATGCTATTCACTCCATCTGCTCATTTAGAGCAGGATCAAATCATCTCAGGCCAAAAATGCAGCGATGTCTTCCGCCACTGCCCGGGCTGTTCGGGAAACACCGACTAGCGTTGCCGAAGCAGCACCGGTCCATTCACCATAACCGACCAGCCATAAATTCGGCAGCTGAACCGAGCGGCCATCCTTCACTGCGATGGTCTGGTCCTGCTGGATAATCCCGAGGCTGCTAAGATGATTCAGCGCCGCCTTAAATCCGGTACACCAGATCACTGCATCCACTTGCGCGGTGCTGCCATCTTCCCACCTCACGCCATGTTCGGTAAAAGACGAAAATGGACGCTTGCTCTGTAAAACGCCTCGCTCACGTGCCTCTTTGACTGAATCAATCATGACAATATCGCCCAGACCACCAATGGGCTGCTCGATCTTTCTGCCTTGCTGCTGGGCTTTCAAACGCTCGGTCGCCCTTAAGAACAGGACACGGCCATCGACATCATCTGCCAGAAATTGCGGTGGTGTCTGGGTGATCCAAAGCGTTTCGGCCACCTGAGATACTTCTGCCAAGATTTGTGCACCAGAGTTACCGCCACCCACCACCATGACTTTCTTGGTTTTAAATAACTCAGCATTTTTATAATCTGCGGAATGCAGTTGTACGCCCTGAAAATGCTCACGGCCGGCATACTCGGGAATAAATGGTTGGCTCCATGTCCCTGTAGCGCTTACCACCGCTTTGGCTTTCCAGGATTGTTCCCCGGCATAAACCTCTAAATACTGGCCCTTACTTTCCACGCGTTCCACACGCACCGGACGAACTACAGGAAAGTGATAGCGCTGCTCATAGGCGGTCAAATAATCGATCACCTCATTGCGGGTCGGATAGGTCTGTTCGGTCGCCGGCATCATCCAGCCTGACAGCGAACTCCAGCTATTCGGGGAGAAAAGACGCAAGGACTCCCAGGCATGCTGCCAGGCACCTCCAGGCTGAGGCTGATCATCCAGGATGATAAACGGAATGTTCTTGCGCTTTAAGAAATAAGCTGTGGACAAACCGGCCTGTCCAGCACCGATGATGATCACATCAACTTCAGCTTGTAATTGAGCCAAAATATTCCCCCCCCTTCTTTATTGTCATCAAATAAAAACCCAGCCTGCTTATCAGACTGGGCGTATTTCATAAAATTTTCAAGCGTTTAAATTAGCCTTCCATTGCTCAAGATACTTTTCAGTCTCTCTGATCACCTAGAATTTATAAACTACGCTGATTTACCCGTTTGGAAAGCTCTTCAGCCGATTCCTTGCGTTCCGAATAACGGTTGGTCAAATAAGCACTTTGCCCACGGGTTAGTAAAGTAAACTTATACAGTTCTTCCATCACATCGACAATCCGGTCATAGAATGCCGATGGCTTCATTCGTCCATCTTCTTCAAATTCCAGGAATGCTTTTGGAATTGAAGACTGATTTGGAATCGTGATCATCCGCATCCAACGCCCCAAAACACGCATCTGGTTTAGGCTGTTAAAGGACTGTGATCCCCCACTGACTTGCATCAAGGCAAGGGTTTTTCCTTGAGTGGCACGAATTGCGCCCCCTGCCAATGGAATCCAGTCAATCTGGGATTTAAAGATGGAACTCATAGAACCATGTCGTTCCGGTGAACACCACACCATGCCTTCAGCCCATGCTAAAAGTTCATGCAACTCTTTCACTTTTGGATGTTCAGTATCAGCATCTTCCGGTAAAGGCAGTCCTTTCGGATGGAAGATTTTTACTTCTGCCCCAAAGTACTCAAGAATTCGACCGGCTTCAAGAACTGCAAGGCGACTGTAAGAACGTTCCCGATTAGAACCATAAAGCAGCAAAATCCGAGGAGGATGAGCTAGCTCTTTGGCTTGGACTTTTTCAAAGGTGGGTTGTTCAATAAGATTTGGATCTACGTTAGGCAGGTTCATCGGATCAAGCCTCTTTAAAATATTTCTTTCTTAGCCACAGTGAAACACTCACTAAAGCAATTAACACAGGTACTTCAACCAATGGCCCAATAATCGTGGTAAAAGCAACTGGCGAAGCGATACCAAAAGTTGCAATAGCGACTGCAAGTGATAATTCAAAATTATTTCCAGCAGCAGTAAATGAGATTGCAGCAGTTTTTGGATAATCATTGCCCATCCATTTACTCATAAAGAAGCTAATAAAGAACATGGCCACAAAGTAAATGATTAAAGGAATCGCAATGCGTAAAACTTCCAGTGGAAGACTCACAACATCACCCCCTTTTAAGCTAAACATCGCCAAAATCGTAAACAGCAAAGCCATTAAACTCAGCGGGCTGATTTTTGGAATGAACTTGGTTTGATACCATTCCACGCCTTTTTGTTTCACCAAAATTAAGCGCGTTAAGAAACCCAATAAGAACGGAATTCCAAGATAAACCAGAACAGCATGGGTAATGGTCCAGAAGCTAACATTGATCACTTGAGCTTCAATACCAAAATATGGCGGAAGGAAGGTCAGGAATAACCAGGCGTAGGTACTGAAGAATAAAATCTGGAAAATACTGTTAAACGCCACCAATGCTGCAACATATTGGTTATCACCACAGGCCAGACCATTCCACACCAATACCATGGCGATACATCGAGCTAAACCAATCAGGATCACGCCTGTCATATACTCTGGATAGCTATGCAAAAAAATCACAGCCAACGCAAACATCAGTACCGGAGCAATCAACCAGTTTTGAATTAAAGATAGCGTCAGGGTCTTTTTATCCTTAAACACTTGTGGCAAGGTCGCATAATCCACTTTTGCCAGGGGTGGATACATCATCAGAATCAGACCAATCGCGATTGGAATATTGACTGAATTAATACTGAATTGATCCAGAGCAACCGATGCTTGAGGAAAAAAGTTTCCTATTGCGATGCCTAACGCCATGGCAATAAAAATCCACAGCGTCAGGTTGCGATCTAAAAAGGACATGCGTTTTTCAGACATGTGACTTACTCAACATTCGAAATTTGATTAATCGCTGCAATCAATTGTGAGCGAGAAAGTTCATCTACGTTAAGTTTAAACAAAGTATCCAGGCGACGATTGATATGTTCAACAGTGTTCATAAAGGCTTGCATTTTTTCTTCTTTATCCACCTCTAAATGTGACGGATCAGACAGGCCCCAGTGCGCCTTGATCGCTCCGCCAAGATAAAGAGGACACGCTTCCTGTGCAGCCGCATCACAGACGGTAATCACCACGTCTGGCTGATACTGTTCACAGGCATCAATCGTCTTGCTGGATAAGCCTTTAGTCGACAAGCCCAGATTGTGCAGGGTTTCAAGCGTCAAGGGATGCACCTGACCGGAAGGTTTGCTGCCAGCACTGTAAGCGACCCAGCCTTCTGGCGCACGGCTATTGAACAACACTTCAGATAGAATGCTGCGGCAACTGTTCCCCGTGCATAAAAACAAAAATTTCATGAAAACTTACTCGCAATGGCTCTGAATCGATAGAGCGGAAGAATCAAATAAAACCGGAACGTCACTACGTTTCAGTACGTCCAGAATTTCAAAGCACCAGGCCGGTAATTGCGGATTGAGGCTGTAGTACACCCACTGGCTTTGCCGACGATCGTTGAGCAGACCGCAAGACCGCAACAAGGCCAAATGCCGTGAAATTTTTGGTTGGCTTAACTGCAGTTTATCGGTCAGATCACAGACGCATTGCTCTTTATTTTCCGCAATCAGCAGGACAATACTGAGACGTGTTTCATCAGATAAACATTTAAAAAACTGAACGTGGTCCATAGCTGCTCCCCTTCTATTATGCAAATATATACATATCCATATATATAGTAAATAGTACAAGTGAAAAATTATATCTGGATCAGGATATCACAGCCAGAAAGCGCTGGATTTAACAGTTTCCCTCTTCTTCCAATATAGAAAAACCAGCGACTTGAACCACTGGTTTTCTTCGCTACAACTTTAATTTTGAAGTTATTTATTTTTCTCGATCAGTTCCGCGATAGCCTGAGCTTCCAGAACTTTACCACTGGATACGATTTTACTGTCAATCATCAGACCCGGTGTGCTTAACAGTCCGGTTTCGGCAATCTGCATCATATCCGTGACATACTCAATGTCCGCTTTGACACCGGTGCTTTTCACTGCTTCTTCAGTTGCAGCCAACAGGGCCTTACATTTACGGCAGCCTGTACCCAAGACTTTAATTTTCATCTTCTATTCTCCATACATTTTATAAAAACCAGTTACCCAAAGTATTCAGGCTATAGCCAATAATCAAGATTCCCACAAAAACGATCCCTATAAACAGGCTCAATAAGCGGGTTTTCACCACCTGTTTTAACAGGATCAGGGATGGCAGGGAAAGTGCTGTTACCGCCATCATAAAGGCCAATACCGTCCCTAGCCCCACGCCTTTCGCCACCAAAGCTTCTGCAATCGGCAAAGTGCCAAAGATATCCGCGTACATCGGTATGCCTACGATTGTAGCAATCAGCACAGAATACCAGTGTTCCTGACCAAGCAAGGCGGTAATCCACTGTTCAGGAATCCAGTTATGAATTGCCGCACCAATTCCTACCCCAATCAACACATACATCCAGACCTTGCTAAAGATTTCCACCACCTGTTCCCAGGCAAATTCCCGGCACTCTTTCGCAGACATTTTAAAATCTTCATCACCCTGAGCTGTACTATTTTGCGTAACAAATTCAGTGACATACTTTTCCATTTTGAAAAAGCTGATGAGTGATCCACCAATAACTGCCAAAATCAGACCAAGAACCACATAGATCATGGCAATTTTCCAGTTAAAAATACTGGCCAATAAAATAATCGAAGCCAGATCGACTAAGGGAGATGAAATCAGAAAGGAAAAGGTCACCCCCACAGGCAGTCCGGCACGGGTAAAACCGATAAACAGCGGAATGGAAGAACAGGAACAAAATGGGGTAATGGTGCCGAGCAAGGCCCCCATGATATTGGCTTTGATCCCGGTCATGCGTCCCAGAATCTGCCGGGTGCGTTCAGGCGGAAAATAACTCTGGATATACGACAGGCTATAGATCAGGACTGAGAGCAGAATAAAGATCTTAAAAACATCATAAATAAAGAAGTGAATACTGCCACCGAGCCGGGTCACCACCGATAAACCGAAGACATTTTCGACCAGCCAGCGCACGCCTTCCGAGAGCCAGGTCATTTTAAGCAGCACATCATTCAGCCAGGCAAAAATCGCGATTATGCTTTCCATTTAAAGCTCCTGGTTTTAGGGGGATGAGATCAGGTCGATGCACTCATCGGCAGATTTTTGAACCATTGACCTGCGCAACAGTTTCCAGTCGGTAGCCTGTGTAAGATTTGAAAAATGGTACTCTCTGTCAAAACCTGATACGGGGAAACTGCCTGCTGATGATCCAATTCCTTTATCCTTCAAGAACCTATTTCATTCAGTATGTAAATGATATGGATCATCGTCCATGTGTTTTTCAGATAAAAAAGCTCCAATCAAGTTGAAGCTTTTTCGTAGGGGGGACACTTTATTTTACCCGATTGCCCTGTTGATCCACGATGATTTCACCGTCTTCTTTGGCAAAGGCTTTTAATTGTGGCGAAGGCAGAATATCCAGTACCACTTCCGATGGGCGGCATAATCGGGTTCCAAGCTCGGTAACCACCAACGGGCGGTTGATCAGGATCGGATGTTGCAGCATGGCATCAAGCAGTTTCTCATCGCTCCAGCCGGCATCATCTAGATTCAGCTCGGTATAGGGATCGACATTTTTACGGAGCGCATCTCTTACCGATAAACCTGCATCAGAAATCAGTTGAATCAGCTCATCACGAGAAGGAGGCGTAACTAGATATTCGATCACTTCAGGCTCAATTCCCGCATTGCGAATTAAAGCCAGCGTATTGCGTGAGGTGCCACAGGCCGGGTTATGATAAATTTGCACTTTTGGCATTTGATTCATGAGCTTTACCCTTATCAATGAATCATAGTTTTATATATGAATATACGCATATTCGCAATATAAAATATAAGATTTTCTAAGGAAGCTTTTAAATGGATTGATATGTGCTGAAAAAGTAGGGCATATCATCAATTAACTTAAGAAAAAAAATACAATATGGCTAAAAATCAAAGAGAATTTCTAAGTAAAAACTATTATTTTTCAGATTATTAAGAAATTTAATCCGTTTTAATTCTGCACTTAGCCCTATAAAAACTGCGACTTTTCCAACACAAATCCTGTAGTTTATTCCTAGGTTTTTGATCAAACGGTTATGACCCACAATTTACTTTTATCATGAAGACTGGTTATAAAAATTATAAAAGTCCCATGTCAAAAAACCTTAAGTTCGCAAGCGAGCGCCGTAGCGACCAACGTAAAAAAGTCATACAGGACGAAATTCTGCAGGCATAAACATTTATTCAGATGCATCTGCTCTTACCTTCCTTCTTTGAGGCGTATCAGCATCAACAACATCTTGCGATGCTGCAAACCGTAGAAGATGCTATTGAGAATAAAGCCAGCTCTGTTCGTCATAAGAAAATGCTGTATCACTGCTACCGCAAGCAGATCATGCTGTTTAATCAACGATATGACCTAGAGCTGGATCTGCCCTGCAAACAGTTGCTCAGCATTGAAGGGAATGGCTGCAACGATCCAGTTATGTGAGCCTGATTCATCAGAAGATCTGGCGCTACTGGAATACGGCACAGTACTTCTCTGATGAGGAGATCATTGGCAATGTACTGATCTCCAACATTCTGTTTTCCGGAATCTCCACGCCCCATAGCCTAGATGCCTTACTGGAACAGTTAAAGGAAGATTTGAGCATTCAATATCTCAAGGCCCTGGATCTGAAGTGCTGTTCCTGACACCTTTATCTCCAGACTATGGAGATCTGTATGATCACAATGCTCCGCTGAGAAAATCACGCACACTGGTTCTGGACAGGATCAGCCAGCTTTGGCTGGTTCGTTACCTTATAAAGTCCCTACCTGTACGCATGAATGCTTTCGACTATCTCAGGGTGGTCTTCAGGAAAATGGGCTTTACAGGGCAATATTCCGAGATCTCCAGGCTGTTGGATTCGGCAAGCTGTCACTAGGTACAGTTTCCTCACGTGGCACTGGATACCGCCTTGAGCTGCTGTCTAGAAGATAAAAATGAGACGTGCGGTTTAAGTCTGGCGTCCTTCAAAAATTATCTGAATCCACCACTGCTGTCAGACCCCTTAAGGATTTTTACCGCCGCGAAGAAAGTATCTGTTCAATCAGACAATACGGTCCGAAATATGCGCTTCACCTTGTATCACCGAGTTAGATTATTAGACAGTGATACAAGCTAGCGTCAGTTTTGTAGAAACATACCAAACCACCAGAAACAAAAAAACCTCCTAAATCGTTGAATTCAGGAGGTTTTTTGCTTTATACAACCTTATAGAAAGCTGTATAAAAAGTAATCTTGGTAGGTATATCCACTACCGAACAACAATTTAAGATAATGATTTTAAATAAATTATTTATTTAAAAAAGATCAGTGATACACACTGTGATACAAGAAAATATTTGCTTTTATTGTATCTTTTTGTAAAAAATTTTAGATAAGCTATTTAAATCTAATGCTACAAAAACCCCGGATTAAGAAATCCAGTAAATTTATGATTGAGAGTTATACTGCTATTTGAATCTACCTTATTAAGAAAAACAAAATCAAAAATAATAGCCAAAATCTCATTCAGCAAGGAAGATTACTGACAGGAAGTTTTGAGCTAATTAATCATAAAATGTCTATTCCCACAATAAGAGGTTTATTCACCTAATAAATCAAATAACTCATTTTTGAGATCCGTATTTGGTTTTAACATATCATCAGCAAGTTCTCTCTTACTTGATAAGAGTCTGTCTAATTTCACTTCGAATGTTTCGAAATCATCAGCAAATATCGTCGGATAATAAACAAATACCTCTTTATTTTGTCCTATACGATACGCACGGTCAGTTGCTTGGTCTTCCTTAGCTGGATTCCAACTACGCGTATAATGAATGACATGATTAGCACGTTGGATATTAACACCAAATCCTACAGCAGTAGTCGACAAAATAATGATATTAAAACCTGATTTTTCTTGAAATTTATCAATCAAATTTTGTCGTGTTAAGCCTTTTTTACTGCTGGTATTTGAATCACCATTGACGGTTGTAACGTTTAAACCAAATCTCTCAAGAAGAATACGCTTAAGAAATACTTGAATGTCTCTAAATTCAGTAAAAATAATGACCTTTTCATTTCTTTGCTTAATAGATTCTAAACTTTTGATTAACCAATTTACTTTTGGCGAATCATTTAAATTAGCAGTTGACTGAAATTGTAATGGATGAGCACAGATCATTCTCATACTATGCAAAGACGTTAGCATTGCACCTTGATTACCTTCTGCTGACATTTTTTTAAAGCGATTAACTACGTCAATATATAATTGTCTCTGCAATAATGAAATTTCAATATTTTTACAGTTATCTACCTCAATTTTAGCGGGTAAATCTGCGACATCACTTTTCATTCTTCGTAAGACTTGAGGAGCTATTAGCTCACGAAGCCTTAATAGTGCTGCTTCATCATTATTTTCAGTATTTTCAATTGGCTTACGATAATTTGTACCAAACTCATTTAAAGGACCTAATAAATTTTCCTGAATAAAATCAAATAGGCACCAAAGATCGGTTAAAGAGTTCTCAACTGGTGTACCTGTACATGCAATTTTAAAATCTGCTTTTTGAGCTTTTGCAGCCTTTGTCACCATTGCTGTAGGAACTTTAATTTTCTGTGCTTCATCACAAATCATTATGCTCCAGTCTTCTCGAGCTAGAGAAAATTCAAGGTCACGCATCGTCTCGTATGTTGTTAAAACAATATCAGCATCACCACGCCAATCATCTTCTAAGAGATTGGAAATACCATGATTCTCTCTTAACTGTGCCGAAATTAAATGCTTTGGAATTTTTCTATCTTTTAAATTATCACCATACAAACTTAATATTTTGGCAAATTTACTACTAAAGAACCGATTTGCTTCTACTTCCCAATTCTCTAATAGTGAAACTGGAGCTACGACTAATACTGGTTTCTTATGTTCAGCATTTTCAAGGTACTCATCAATGAAGCATAAGAGTTGAAGTGTTTTACCTAAGCCCATATCATCAGCTAAAAGACAACCACTAACCTGCTCAGGCGCATATTGATGTAAATTCTGCAACCATGCAATTCCATATTCTTGATGCGGCTTTAAACTAAATTCTTGGCTTCTAAAACTAGTAGGTAATCTCGCTACAGGAGGATTATTCTCATCAAAAAGTAAGCGATTTACTCGCTGTTTTGTAAATTCAGCTTCATCAATATTATTAGCAATTAATAATGTATCTTTTTTCTTTTTCTGTGAATTAGCTTTAGATTCTTCCAATATCTCTTTTGGCTCTTCTTTCTTGGAAGCATATAAACGGTCTAGTAATTTTTTAGCATCATCTAATGACACTTCTTTATCTGTATATGGAATTTCTACTTCATCTTGACTGTTTTGCTCTGCTTGCTTAATCCGATGTTCAAGTAATTCAATGGTTTCATCAAAATTTTCATCTTGTAGTTGCAGCTCTAAGTCAATTAAATGCTGTGGCAACCATTCGGACTCACCACTGTCTCTTTTTATAAATTCAGAGTTCAGCTTTTCTGCTTCACCAATACCAATAACACGACCGCTATAATTCGATAAATCCAATACTTTTTGAGCCTGTAATTCATCTTGATATTTTTGAATTTCGTTTAGATCATTTTTTAATTCTTCAATTTTATTATCTAAATAGCTACTTCGTTCAATTTCATATCCTGCCCATATAAAAATAGGGGATGTTTTCTCATAAGCTTGAATAAAATAAGAAGTCTGATCCGCATTATATAGTTCTAAAAAAATTGGATTTTGTTCTCTTTCAGAATTCTCGTTTAGCTCTAATTTCGCAGAAACATAATGATGTAACTCATCATAATTTTTTTCTATTTCTAAAGTATAAGTATAAATTTCTGCTTGCTGTTTTGACTCCTCAAAACTCTCAGGTGAAATAACTTCAATCGCATCATCACCTAGTTGAGCAAATGGATTGTGTAAAAATGCTTGTGCACGCTCACCAGAAATACGTCTGTTTGGCATTTTTTTAATTTCATTAAGAACTTGCTTCACTTGAGGCTCAATCACTACATGTGCAATTCCTCCATCAGCTAAACTAACACTGTATTGATCTTGAACATTATTATATTGATCAAATGTCTTTAGCCAATTTGATGGAGCTTCATCAAATTCAGGCTGAACTTCTACAACAGATTCCTGGCTAATCAAATTTTTTCGAAGATTTAACTGTAATTTATCAGGTGCTAGAACTAATGTCTTTCGTAAAAAATCATCTAAATTTGCATTAGATTTATTGGCTAGTTTTCTGATGTTCGCCCAATATTTTTGATTCTGTTTCGTATCTTTGTTTTCTAGACGTGAAAACTCTTTTAATTTTTCGACAAGTTGAAAATTTGGTTCATTCAATAAATGTTCTGTACCATCAATCGTTAAGATCGCTCCAACTCGCTGAATAAGACTTTTAACCTTAATGTTATTTTCGTTCAGCCACCCATCTAAAATGATTTTGAAATCTGGGTCACTTAATCCCCTTTCACTTCTAATTATTGGACGAAGAGAAGCCTGTTTTGGAAGATTTAGTAAATGAATTACATTTTCATGTTCTGAATCTTGCTGAATTTGAAAAAGCTCTTCCCAAGGCAATACAAAATGTTCATCTATGAGATATGCCAGCTCTTCCTCTTCTAAGCTTTCCCAATAGAAATCAGCATCTGTTTTAGCATTTTGTGTATATGAATAAATTATACCTACTTCATCATACGTAAAAGATTTGAAATTCGATTGAACAGGTTCTGTATGCTCTACCTCAGTGCTTTTCTTTCTTTTCCAAAATGCTAATTTCATTTAAATATACCTTTTATAAATTAGTCTGGATAAATCCCCAGACTTTTTAATCTATTATCGAAGGATTTCTCCCAAGCACCATTATGTGATAAATAAAAATCAGCCTTTGCTGTAGATTTCAAATCTGTAATACTGACAACTTGTAGATTAGATTTAGAAGGTTTGTAAGGTAGATTTCTATAAAAATAAGTAGCATTATTTAGTTCAGAGAACTCTACAATATAATAACCACCAATCTTTATCATAAATGCATTGGCTGCTGAGCTCTTACCAATAATTCGCTTGAATCTTCCTTGGTTTTTCCTTTTAAATTCTTCTTGCTGTCGAGTTGCACGAAAAATTGCATCCTCATTCAAAAATATTTCAGAGAGAGAAACTTGTTTAATAAAACGCATCCAATAATTAAATCTGCGCGTTTCTGCACCATAGCTAAAGACTTTAAAAAATGCTTCTAGATCAGCTCTTACAAACCATTGAATGACCATTCTTTTTGTATCAGCATTTACATTATTCCAACCTGCAGAAGACTCATATTGTGGATTTCCCCAATGATTCAAAGCTAAATGTTTTAATTCCTCATGAACTTTGGCTCGTTCAAAGGTACGAGCATAACGCTCTAACAAAGCAACCAGAATATCAGTAGTGTATAAGACTTTTTGCTCAGCCAATGATAAGAAACGAGGAATAACTTTGAAATATTCACCTTCATTCATGGTTTTGATAGAGTGAATAGAAGACTTAATTAAATCATCCCAAAACCAACTATTAGGTGCCATCCTTAAGCTTTCTAATTCACTTGAAAGTCTACTTGTATCTTGCTCTTGTAAAAATCTTTTAACAAATAATTTTGTTGGTGTATTAGATAAAATCTCAGAGTAATCAATAAGGGTATTCATCCACTTTTTAGGTTGCTTTAACTCTTTATAAATACTGGACCTCTTTGTATTTAATATCTCCCTCAATTGAAGCCAAATTACCGGCCTATCTTTTACATCTTCATTTTCTAATGCAAAATAGCTGTACAACAATGGAAAATAAACGACTCCAATAAGATCGATCTCTGATTGTTGGAAGTGACTGATAATCCTTTTACCAATATCATTGAAGAGAAGCTTTTCTTGCATGCCTGGTAATATTTTGCTCAATGCCCAAGCCAAATTTTTCCAATCTCTTCGTGTAAGGTGCTCAAAACCAGAACTTTCTAATTTACTAATTGACCTAAAAATTTTTTCATCTAAGGGAATACTATTTTCGAAATCATCAAACTTCTGCTCAAGCACAGAAAGTGTTTTGAGGAGTCGTTGAGGCTTTACAAATTTCGTATTAGTAACATCTCCAACTGAATGACCGCTTACTTTTTCCTCCAAACGGCGTTTCAAATTCGCTATGCTCATAGATATCACCGCGTCAATTGGCATGTTTCAATCGGCGCTGAAACAAAATGAGGTTGAGGCTCTGCACTTTCTTTTTCTTTTAAGCCATAAAATTGCATTCTCAATTCAACACGGCGAGATGCTTCCTTACTATCTTTAGCTGAGTTAAAGGACACTCCACCAGCCAAGAATAATTGTTTAACCTGATTTTTTTGCTGTTCAGTTAAAGAGAGACCTGAACTAAATTTAGGATCGAGTAAACTACACATAACCCATTCCGAACGGCGTAAACTTAAATTTAAGTTATACAAATATGAGCCATCTGTATCTGTGAAGCCCTCAATTACTATTTGCTTAAACCATTTTTCACCTTGTGGGTTATTTGCCTCTTCAAGAATAATAGGAACAATAGTATTTAATCGACTTCGACCTATCTCAGTCAGGCGATAATCATTGTGAGCGAAACGACCTGCTTCACCAAAATTAATGCGGTTATTTTTGCAATCAACTTCAATACCAGCATCTTTCAATTCGACACTTTGCTTAATACTCTGACAAATATTTAAAATTTCTTCACTTCTTTGATCTTCAGCTTGAGTCGCCTCATTAATCTTTTTAGTTACGATCATGAGTGATACTGCCATAACAACAAGAAATAAAGTCATTAAGGCTGTCATTAAGTCTGCAAAAGAAATCCAAAAAGGTTTTTCCCCTTCATCTTTAGGACGTGACTTTTTAGAGTACCGATTACCTAGCATGATTCATGTACTCCAGACTTAGTTTTTCTTCTGTCTTACAATATCTTCAAGATCCTCAACAAAGCTACCTAAGCCTTCTACACCACTTGAGAGACGTTTAACTGCTTGGTCGAGCGTATTATCATAGATGCCCAATGAGTGATTCAGGCTTGTTTCAACTGAAGCCCCAAAACTCTCAAAACTTTTTACTAGCACATCACTTACTTGCTCAAGATAATCCTGCATCTCTTTCTTCACTTGATTCAATGCTGTGGTCATTTGCCCCATATCCTCAAGTATTTTAGTACTCATACCGGTTTCAGATTGCACTTGCTTAATCAGTCCCTCAAGCGTACTGATCGCCTTATTAACACTATCCTGAGAGTTTTTATAATCACTCAACAACGAAATAAGATTACTGCTTGCACTAGTCAAATGAGTAGATGTAGTAGTTACTTCTGAAATCAATTGTGATGTTTTATCAGTGACGCTAATCAGCGATGTGCCCGCCATATTAAATTGTTCTGAGGCTAGACGCATTTTTTCTGCGCCGTCGTTCATTCCGGTAATACTATCTGTTGTCACCTGACTAAGCTTTTGAATATTGTTTTTATAAGCTTCAACTGCATTTTGACTTTGAACAATTAACTCTTTGATTTCTCCCCCAAGGTTATCAATTAGGGTTGAAGATTGTTCATGTAATTTATGCTGATTATCTGCAATTTTACGATCTTGCTCTATACGCTGTTGAGCAATATCAGCCATCATGCCTGACATAGTTCCACTCATATGCTCAATCAGCTCAGAAACCTTTCCATTTAATTGTTCAATCGCATATTGCCCCTGCTCTCCAATTTTTTCAGCACCTTTTGACAAGTGCTCCACCATAGAGTTCATTTGATCGGACATCGCATTTTGCTTTTGTTGGATATCTTCAATCATTTTAGACATTTGGGTTTCTAAGCTCTTTGTCGAACTTTCACTATTCACCTTCATATCAGTAATTAATTGGGTGAATCCTAATTGCATTTCTTTCATTGCAGAAACTGATTGAGTCATCATCTCACTCATACCATTCATTTGAGTACCAAACGTTGATTCTAATTTGGTCATAAATGCAGTAAGCACATCTGTCATTAACTCTTGGACAGCAGAGCTTTGATCACCACTAACCTGCTGTACACTTGATGCAATTTTCTCTAGAGGAACCTGTAAAGTATCAGAGATAGACTGGCCTATTTGATCTGCCATATCTTTGCTTGTCTTGGCATAACTGTCTGTCAATTGAGAGGCAAAAGCAATTTGATTCTTTTTGTTTTCATCAACTAAGTTAGTCATCATTGTCTTTAAATCATTGACTAAACTATCTTTTAATTGTCTTGCGTTTGTTTCATTTGCCTGTGATGATTTTAGTAATCTAGCTAAGTATTCCTCCCCTGTATCATCAGGTTCAAAGAAGTCATCAATCTCTGTTGTTAACATTTCTAATTGTGCATAACACTGTCTTAACCATGACTTCTCACGCCATGTAATTAACATTGCTGTAGCAATAGCCAAGGCAGACGCCATAAAGGCTTCACTCACACCACCTAACAGCAATCCAAGACTATCTTGAACTTTTTCAGGATCTCCAGCCGGATCAAAAGCTAATAATCCGAATAGTAAACCTGCGAACGTAGCAATAATACCAACACCAGTAATAATACCAGGTAGGTGCTTATAAAATTCAACTCTTAAGGGAGTATCGACAATAACTGACTGCGAGAAAAAAACATCGCTAGATACAGTGGCACGAGATGAACTCAAGACATCTGTACCATCAATGACTTCATAGTGATCATGAAAAGAATGTTTATAATTCAACCAAGCATGTTTTAATGGAATACTGTTATCAAAGACATGATCTAAAACATTTTTACTCAGATTTGATTCTTGTTTAACTTGTGAACCGTACCGGGTTTGTCGGAGACCAAGCTTTCTGAGAGAATGTCCCGATGAAAAAAGTAAAATATACCCCTGAAATCAGAGAAAGAGCGGTTCAATTATTGATTGAATCCGAGAAAGATTATCCATCGAATTGGGCTGCAATCACAGCAATTGCTCCTAAAATTGGCTGTACTCCTGAAACACTACGTGTTTGGTATCAAAAATACTTAGATCAACAAAATCCAGTTAAAGCACAGCAGCTTTCAGACCAAGAACGTATCAAACAACTGGAACGCGAAAATAAAGAACTGCAACGTGCTAACGAAATTCTACGTAAAGCAGCGGCTTTTTTCGCCCAGGCGGAGCTCGACCGCCCACACAAATAATGGTGGATTTTATCCATAACAATAAGGCGTTATATGGTGTTGAGGCGATTTGTAGAATTTTACCGATCGCTGCTTCAACCTATTACCGGACTTTAGATCTCGCGGACAATCCAGAACATCGAGCGAAACGGGATCTGCATGACCTTCATCATGCTGAACAAATTAAACGAATTTGGAAGGAAAGTTCAGGTCGGTATGGTGTGCGTAAGGTCTGGCAACAACTGAAACGTGAAGGCTATGTGATTGCACGTTGTACAGTTGCTCG
>NZ_JBLVOM010000317.1:0-90187 GCF_053543775.1 Acinetobacter endophylla
AGGCGAATTCAAACATGAGGTGCGACAGTTTCAAAAGCCATATGATAATCAACAAGCTGAGCAAATTTCTCTAATGGTGTAAGCCAATCTAACGCCTTTCTAGGACGAGTATTCAGTGACATGGCAACTTGATTTAAATAATGCTGATCTGCCTGATTTAAATCAATCCCTTTAGGTAAATATTGCCTAATTAAACCATTCATATTTTCGCATGTGCCTTTTTGCCAAGGTGAATGTGGGTCACAGAAATATACATCTATGCCTAAATCTTCTTCGAGTATTTTATGTTCTGACATCTCGCGTCCACGGTCATAGGTCAACGTTTTACGCAGTTCTGCAGGTAAATATTTCAGAGCTTCAGTTAAAGCCTTGCGCACTGATTCTGCCTTTGCATCAGGTAATGTTGCCAAGATACAGAGCCGTGTATTTCGTTCAATAAGTGTTGCTATCGAACTTTTATTGTCTTTACCTTTAATTAAATCAGCTTCCCAATGACCCGGTATTTTTCTTTCTTGAACTTCGGCTGGGCGCTCATGAATAGTTTTAATATCCTGTAATATAGAATCTTTTTTAGGTTCACCGTTAGCTTTTCGCTTTTTATTTTCATGACGCAGACAGGATAATAAGTCTTTTTTCAACTCACCCTTGGGTAATGCTCGTATCGTTGAATAAATCGTTGTATGGCTTACATTCATTGTTTGATCCAAATCAGGAAATGTCTTTAAACGCTTTGCTATTTGCTGAGGAGACCATAAACAACGGATCGCTTCAACAATAAATTTCCAGAGGATTGAATCGATTTTGAGTTTTCTGTGACCACGTCTACGTCTAGCAAAAGTGTTATCAGAAGCATATCGAGCTTGATAAACGTCATTGATGCTATTTCTTTTAAGCTCACGATAGATCGTACTAGGATGTCTTTTAATAAGTTCAGCAAATTTTCTGGCTGAAAAGCCTTCTTTTCTTGACTCAAGCATTAATGCAGTACGATCTTCAAAGTTAAGATGATGGTATGACAATTTTATATACTCCATAAACCCTTTAAATTAATTAGGTGGTTTATGTCGCACTTCAAGTTTTACTCTGCCCAGTATTTGGGAATCGATATGTAATCGCCACGCTGGATCTACCTAGCCATATCACAAATATTGCATATCTGCTAAGGAATACAAAACAATATTCAACTGATAACCTAATAAGGCAACATACTTTATTTTCCCTCTACGCCCCATTCGTTCCAAAGAATATACGTGATAAAGCCATTGAGCTAATGCACGGAAAAACTAATGGGGCTCTGCATACAATGTTAGGCGTTGCTGCATCTAGAATTAAAGCCGTTCAGAACTTTCAGGCTTGTCCAAAATGTATTGAAATTCAGCTAATAAAATATGGTGAAGCTTTTTGGAAAAGAGACTGGTTCATACCCAATCTACCGATATGTATAGAACATGGTTCATCCTTATCTATTTATAAAGAAAAACCATCAGATTCCAGACATCATTTTCAGCCATTCATAGAATCACATTTTTCAATAGAATCAGTTGGCTCAGTCTTTTCTCAAGACCTCATCATATCAGCACCAATACAGCAATTACTGAATCTTTTCTCATATCCATCAATATCTTTTGACCAATGGACTCACTTCTATTATGGATTGGCACAAGACTCTGGGTATGCACGTGGGCAACATATAAAACACGATCAAATTTTAGAACTGTTCTTACAATATTGGGGTCAAGAATATCTTCAAGCTAAAAATCTACTTTGTCATCAAAATGAGGAAAATTCTTGGTTAAAAAATATATTCCGTAAGCACCGAAAAAGCTTTAGTTTCTTTGAACATTTACTTGTTTGGCAAACTTTTCTTTCACGAGAGAAATTAGAAAATATTTTTCATCATGCTCAACATATTCAGCCAGTTTTCATAGTAAAAACAACAACTATTGAAAATGACTTAGATATTGTAAAGTGTGCAGAATACCGTAAAAAGTGGCAGCAGCTTGTTAGAAAGAATGGTATTAAGGTGAGTCGCTCCATAAGCAATGGAGGTGCCATCTATGCGTGGTTATATCGCCATGATTATAAATGGCTTCAACAATATAATTCCAAACATCAAGTAGTACGTTCGCCTCTTAACACTCGTGTAGACTGGCATAATCGTGATCGAGAATATGCAAAAGTACTATTGCGACTTGCTCACCAATTCAAAGATGATCTGAGTCCTACACCTAGACGTTCTAGAAACTGGTATCTTATGCAATTACCACAACATTCAAGCATAGAGCATAACCTCTCTAAGCTCCCATTGGTTAGATGCTTTTTGGTAAAGTATGTTGAAAGTATTACTGAATACCAGCTACGCAGAGTCTGTGTAGCTGTTAAAATCTTATCTTCAGATTTTCAACCGTTGCACTTATGGCGAGTTTTCCGCTTGGCAGGACTTAGCAAAGAAAGAATCACCCCTGATGCAGCAAGAATTCTAAAACTATCTGGATTTTTCAATACTCATGACGGTAAAAATTAATCATTTTGATCATAATGTAACAGTTACACATATTGGCGGCCTATTCAAAGGTTCAAAATCAAAAATCTGGAGTATTAACCTACAATGCTCACCAAAACAAGAAAAGAAATTTACTAACTTTAGCAATGCAGCCATGTTAATTCGTGGCAAAAAACTAAACTGTAGCGAAAGACAATTATCTAAACCGAATCTAGTGATTACTTTGTCTGATCAGAATTTTCTAACCCCCTCTCTTTTAAAAGATTTTGATGAATTATCAACGGATTCAAATCTTACATATTTTGAGGGAATACAAACTAGTTTCATTATAGAAGGACCCAATCAGGTCACTATTCATCTACCACAGTTTGAGCTTGCAAGAACACTTTTTCTCATTAACTCTTATTTTTGTCGGGCAAGCCTCAGTACAACGACCATTCAAAATGAATTTGCAATATGCCAAGATAATGAGGAAACAGTAATTGTCTTTTTAGAAAATACAATGCCTTTAAAACTTGTAAATCAAAAGGGAACCCAATGTCTATTAGCCTGGTTACTACTTGATCCTAATGCCAAACAGTCATTTGAAAGCATTTGTCGTTATTTTAATACTCAACTGATTGATAAGGATGGATGGAAGAAATGGATTTTTCAATTTGATCCACCCTCAATGGACGGTTGGACACTCCATTTTCGAGGAAGATATAATAGGTCACAAGATGCTTTTCTTGTTGAAGAAATTGTTGGCATAGAAATCGATACTGATATTCCTACTGACATTAGTTTTGATCACCCATCTTTCACTCAAATCAAGACGGAAGGACAACAATCGGAACAAGGCTACAAACCCGAATATAGTAGTACGCTTGACCCTACAATTGAAGATGGTACGACAGCGTCCATAGAGCACGGAATTCGTATTTTGGATGGTAATGAGTCATGGGTGAGTTTCAAAAAACCATTGACCATCAACAAGAAAGGGAAAACCAAAATAACAGGACAGAAAAGCACGGATGCTGAAAATGATGAATCGGCTTCTGGTCATTTAGCGAGTACAGACGAGGCAAATAGTGCAGGCGATTTACCTGCGGCAGATGTAGGAGGGAAAAAGGACTACACAAATTATGATCAGAAATATGCCCAACGCTATCATGATTTCAACTCGATGATACAAGTGCTTCAATCTACACATCAATGTGTGCTATATGAATCACTTACCCATGAGCTTACGAAAGTTGGGCGTTCCGAGTGTCATAGAATCAGTAAAGATAAACTACGAACCATTAAGTTTGTTCACCTTTGCTATAGAAGTGATGACTTTCTTCTCATTGAATTAGATACATCAGATGGGGTAAAAAGTATATCAACTAAGTTAATCTACCTGACAACCGATGATTGGAAGATTTATTTAGATAAAATTAAGACTCATCTAGTCGCAAAATCACTGTCATGGCCAAATGATTTGTTTGATGATGTATTTGGTGCAAATGCCCATACTCATATTGTCCATCCACGGTTTTCATCACAAGGAAATGACTCTTCAGAAGCTGTTAATAATTGGGCTGTAAGAATTATGAATGTGTTAAAGGATCTATTTTAAATCAAGGAAAATTATCAGTTTATCAGACCAAATGATAAGGAAAAATATTTTAACTTTTGCTATAATTTGTTCATTCAATAAACAAAACCAAGAATTATGCTACCTAGTTTTCAAACACTATGTGGGGCACCATGGCGGATTTTACCTCCTGGTGAACATCTTGCTACATTACAAGAGGTTAAACAAACCTTAGCCTTTAATCCGCATAGACTTAATCTATTTAATGGACTTGTAAACGCAGCTAATTTACTCGCTCGGTCAGGATGTAAGTATTTATACCTTGATGGAAGCTATGTCACTGAAAAAGATATGCCTGGTGATTTTGATGCTTGTTGGAGCATTGAACAGGTTGACTTTAATATTGTTGATCCAATTTTTCTAGATTTAAGTAATGGGACTACTGCCCAAAAAGCACGATTTGGAGGAGAGCTCTTCCCCAACTGTACAGAAAGAGCATCAGGCAAATTGTTTAAAGACTTTTTTAAGAATGAAAAACATACAAATCAGGAAAAAGGGATTATTGTAATAGATCTTCAAGCCGAATTTTCTTTAATGAATCAGGGAGTGTAAAAATGATTTTAAACTCTTTTGAATTAAGTCTAACAGAGCAAAAAATTAAGCAGATACAAGCTACAATTATTGAAGTAGAGAAAGATACTTCTGTCGCTCCCTTTATATCAAAATTAGAATTAGATTCTTTAAATGTATTTTTAAATGAATTAGTTGAAGAGCGTGATGAGTTCTTAGAAATTAGCCAAAAATTTAAACACAAAATTCCTGTAAAAAAGGAAATACTTAAATACCCAGAAAATCTAGTTTATATCAGAATAGCTAATGATATTTCTCAAGAAGATATAGCTGCACTTTTAAATGTTAGTATTGAGGAAATAAAAAGACAGGAAGACTACCTTTATAGACATTTAGATTCTATTTCTTTATTAAGAATAAATGACTTTTTAGAAGAAAAAATATCGAATAGTTTAACTGTACATACGTCTCCAATTGATTGGAATAAATTTCCAATTAAAGAAATGTTAAAACGTAAATGGTTATTATCAGGCAATATTGATCCAATAAGTGCAATCAAAGCACGATTTACAGATCTTTTTGGTAACGAGCAATATGAATTAGCATTACATAGAAAGTTTCACTTTAATGGAAACTCCCCCAATGAATACTCATTGCTTGCATGGCAGATTCAGGTTCTCAGTAAAGCAAAAGAGATAACAAAGCAAATTAAGGTGCCAAAATTTAATAAAGATTCATCTTGGCTAAATCATTTAGTTAGAATTTCTACTAATTCAAATGGACCTTTAGAAGCTCAAGAATTTCTTTTATCAAAAGGAATTATACTAATTGTAGAGCCACATTTACCATCTACATATCTTGATGGTGCTGCAATGCTTTTGCCAAATACTTCAATCCCTGTAATAGGGCTCACATTAAGACAAGATCGCCTAGATAATTTTTGGTTTGTTCTTTTCCATGAATTAGGTCATATTTTTCTTCATCTGAATGCGGAACGCACCTCTATAGTTGATGAAGACGTAGGTATAACTAAAGATGAGGTTGAGATTGAAGCTGACAACTTTGCACTGAACAACCTAATTCCTTCAGAACAATGGGATATGTGCATGTGTAGGTTCTATATCAATGAAGATGCCTTAAATGAAGATGCCCGAAATCTAAATATTCACCCAAGTATTATTGCTGGTAGATTAAGAAGAGAAAACAATAATTATCAAATTTTTAATGAAAAAGTTGGATTAAAGCAAGTAAGAAAATTATTCTGGGGTGATGAATATGATTCTGAGTAACCATTATGTTCCTTTCTTAAAGTGGCGACAAAGTGAATACCAAGCATTGTTTAAACTCAAAAAAGAGATTAAGGATCTTATCACCCCTTATATAATAATGCCTCCAATCGAATATGATTTTGAAGAAAAGCGATTAAAGAAAACCATTCAAGAACATATTGAGCCGATGCCAAAACGGCTCAAAGACAAATGGGGTTCTAGACTTGCTCTTCTAGACTTTCATGACAGTATTGAACAAGGAATCATGGACAATGGAGAAAATGTTATAAAATATGTATATACCAAGAGTCTTGCTATGGGATGTAAACTAATTCCCGTTATTTCTTTCGAAAAGTCTAAATGGTATTTAACAGAAATTAAATCAATTATTAGTACACAAAATTGCGGCCTTGCTTTAAGACTTTTTCTTGAAGATTTAGATAAGCCAAATATAAATGGTGAAATTGATCAAGTATTGGAGATGTTTGATTTAAATATAAATAATATAGATTTGATTATTGATTTAAAAACACCTGATAAATTTGAGCCATATGCTTTGTTTTCCAACTTAATCTTTATGAAAGTTAATAAGATAAACAACATCAAAAGTTATCGTTCTTTTGTTATAGCAGCACATTCACTGAATCTAAGAGAGATTAAACAGCCTGGTGGGTTGTTTACTCGCCATGAATGGATGCTATATCCTTATCTTATAAAGAAGTTCAAAGATAAATTACCAACTTTTGGAGATTACACAACTGATGATATAGAGTTTCTCCCTCCTATGGATATGCGGAAGGTCAACCCATCAGCAAAATTAATTTATACACTGCCTCAGCATTGGCACGTCTTAAAAGCTAAAGCATTTAGAGGGAATGAGATCCAAATGGTTTCTCTTTGTGCAAATGTTATTGGACTACCAGGTTACAAAGGAGTTCCTTTCTCTGATGGGGATAAACGAATTCATGATACTGCTAATGGTAAAGCAAACTTTGGAAACCTAGGAACATGGAAGCAAGTGGCAATCAACCATCATATGACAAAGGTTGTTCATCAACTCTCCAGTTACCACGCTTCAATAATTTAGTTTTAATTTCCAAGGCTAATTGTTGGACAGTCATAACTTGATTCAATTGCTTATACAATTCTTTTCTAGTTTTATATTCAAGTCTCTCTGTAATACCATATTGATACAGTAGGTCAATAGCTTCTGACTTCCATAAGATATGAGCTAGACTAATGAAGTCTACATTTGGATTAAGTTTAGCTCGCCTAATAGAACGAAAACTTACGCCACCTCTAGGACCTTTAGTGGCTAGAATAAGCCCACACCATTCAGGGGTAGAAATCATTACATCTTTAAAATGATTTTCTGCTACAACAAAGGTGACTTTTTGCAAGCTTTTTGAATATTGTGATAACTGATTTTGTAATCTAAGTAGATTATCTTTAGAACTCTTAATTTCATAGCCATGAATACAGTTATCAAACACTGCTATGTCTACTCGATTTCGACCATGCTCTAAAGATAGCTCATCAACGACTAAATGATCGTCTTTAACGTAGTATTGCTTTTGCAATCTACTGTGTAAAGCATGACGAATATCTTGATCATTTGTTGCATTCATTTTCTTTAAAGTATCTAAACTTCACCTATATTTAAAGATGTATTATACAATGTAGAAAACTTAGACGATAGAAAGACTAACAATTTCCGTAGACAGTTAACAACTATTTTGTAATTATGAAAATAGGAAGTTTTAAATTTTTTATTTTAAGTTAAAAACTATTTTGTCATTTATATAGCAAAGAACTTATCTAACACTTTGATTTTGGTTGTTCTTTAGTTAACAACTATTTTGTCTGACCATAGCGCTGCTTGATCAACGGCAAAGCGACCCACAACCACACAAGGTAATGGATAACGAGGTAATCGTTTAGTGAAAATAGCATTAAATCCTATAGAGGTACTTGATAGACAATAAAATCCTCTCACCTACTGTGTATCATCATCAATAGCAACATAGGTTTTACTTGTTCCTGATTTCTGATGTTGGGATGTGTATTATTTTATGGATTTATTTAGATCATCTTGCCCACAATTAAATGATTTTTTCTGATGATGGTCTTGTAAAACCTCAATTTTCATCCAATAAACTCATTAATTTTTTCATCTCATCATTTGCAGGGCGTGGATTTTCAAGCAAATTCATTAACATATCACGATCAGCATTATTTACTTTTAACTCGTGATGATATTTAAGTAATTCTTTTGCTCGTTCAAATGAGGATTGGATCATAAAGGAACTCACACTAAGACCCAATAAATTCGCAGCTTGCTCAATTACATTCTTTGCATCTACAGTTGAACGAACATTGATTCGTTCTGTTGCTAAGTTAGCCATATTTCCCACCAACTTGTGCATCAATATGATGTACAAGTTATAGCAGATTAAGGCAGTACTTTAAGATTCAAATTTGCATATTTTGTTTTAAAATATTTGGAATATAAAATAAGCATTTTACTATGAACCAGAATGAATGGTCGGGTTGAGTCTGAATATGCAGTTGGTTTACATAAAAATATGCAACGATGTTTACTAAGATGTAATTTGAATACTTTTGCCTATCCTAAACGTTTTTTAAACTCAGCAATTGAGTACTAAAATACCCGATAAATTATTAAGCTACTGAATTTAAAAAACAATTAAATAAAAATTATAAAATTTTGTTTGTATATAAATATATTTAAGTTTGTATATTTATGCCAAATACAAAATTATCTTCCTTGAGATATGATGAATTATCAACCAAAATTCATAGGTCTTCTGTATGACAAAAATTATAAAAAACTATGAGGAATTAGTAAAAGAAGGATATGGCCAAGGCCATGGACGAGATTATAAATCTTGCAAAACTGTTCATAACTTCAGTTCAATTGGTCGCTCTCATAGAGTACAAGGTCGTGTGAGTAAACGTCTTCACCACTTGTTTTCTGATCTAGAGTTATCCACCTTTTTGCTGCTTGACTGGAATCAGAACGTTACAGATATTCGTGAACATTATCCTTTGGATATCTATGATCTTAACTCCATCTGTTCTCGTTACCGGATGAAAAAGGTATCGGTTGATTATCTACCTTTTACCCTATCTTCAGATTTTTTAGTTGATTTTGGTAAGTTTTCTATAGCCCTCGACACTCTTTATAGTAAGGATTTGAATAAAGCACATATTATTGAGTCTTTAGAAATTAAACGTCGTTACTGGGAAGAAGAGCACAATACGCCATTCAAGCTGATTACCGAAAAGGATATTCCTGCTACGGTACTAGAGAACATTAAATGGCTGTATGTAGAAAAAAATAATCTTGAAATAACAAATCATATGATTGATCAAGCAATTTATTTTATGGAAGAAATTAGCCAGTATCCTCAAAGCTCATTGATCTCTTTCTGCAACCATACTGACCAAACTCAAAAAAGGGGTATCGGAACGACGCTCGCATTGTTTAGAAAACTATTTGCCCTGCGAATACTGCAATTTAATCTAGAAATTTCGTACTTGGAGCTTAAACTCTCTGATATTCATGCAAGTAATTTGCTCCAGAACGAGAATACAGTCCATGCAACTAATTAATTCAGTTTACATCTTGAATTCAACACAATACCGGATACTCAAATTCTTACCGCAGTATACCGTATGGATTGCAATTGATAATAAAAATGCTTTTCCTGAACTCATTTTATCCAAGGAACTTCAAACTCTCTCAGATGATCAAAGCCTAATACCAGCACAAGATCCTTATGAACACTTAAAACGATTAAACTTGAGTGAGGATTCTATTCAACTCAAAAAAAGAGATGAAAACTTTTTTATTATTCAAGATTTAATTAATGATGAACAAGTTCTTATCAATGCAAAAATCAGGACTGCAAAAATTAAAACTATACATCTAGAAAAAGAAGTATCAATTAATAAAATCCTACGACTCCTAAGACGCTACTGGCAACGTGGTCAAACTATAAATGCTTTGGTACCAGACTATGAAAACTCAGGTGGAAAAGGCCAAAAAAGAGCTATAGGTGATAAAAAAATTGGCAGACCACGCATTTATGAATCGAATGAAGGTAAGAATGTCACTGAACAGGTTGAATTATATTTTAAGCAAGCCATCGAAGATTATTTAGTTCCTGTCAAAAAACAATCCATTAACGAAACTTATCTTCGGTTTAAAAATTTATTTTCTAAGCACTTTCATCAAGTGCAAGCCGCAGATATTCCAACCTATGCCCAATTCTATTATTTTTATAATAAGCGATATAGAAATAAGAACAATTCCAAGGAAATTCTGAAGAATCAGAAAACTCTGAAAGATCACAAACCTCTGACTTCAACAGCGACCAAGCACGCAAATGGTCCTGGTGCACGTTATGAAATAGATTCAACAATCGCTGATATCTACCTTGTATCATCACGAGATCCATCACAGATTATTGGCAGACCTACCGTATATATTGCTATCGATGTATTTAGCCGGATGATTACTGGGCTTTATGTCGGCATGGAAAACAGCTCATTTAACACAGCCATACAATGCCTCAGCGTCGCAATCCAAGATAAAGTAACATTCTGTCAGAGTTATGGCTTACAAATACAAGCGGAAGACTGGCCGATTTATGGTTTACCTAGCGCCATACTTGCAGACCGCGGCGAACTAATTGGCTATCAAATTGAACTTCTTGAAAAAAACTTTTCTGTTCGAATTGAAAATGCACCACCGTATCGAAGCGATGCCAAAGGTATTGTGGAGAGGGCTTTCGGAATCATTCAGTCACGCTTTAAATCCTACGATAATATTGGTGTTGTTTCTGGATTCAAGGAAAAAAAGAAAGGCGGACATGATTATCGGCTAGAAGCGTGCCTGACTCTGGAAGAGTTCAGAAAAATCATATTAAGCTGCATCTTGTTACGCAATAATTTTGATGTCTTGACGAAATATGATCGCAGTGCCGATATGCCAACTGACCTACCATCTATTCCTCTTAAGCTCTGGCAGTGGGGCCTACAGCACCGCACTGGGATGTTAAGACAAGTGGATAACAAATCACTCTATGTGGGCTTGTTACCTAGGATCGATGCCTCCTTAAGTGACAAAGGACTTAAAGTCAAAGGATTAGTCTATCAATGTCTGGAAATGCATCAACAAGGCTGGTTTATTCGTAACACAACCAAATCTCGCCCGAAAAAGTTGCGGATTGGTTTTGACCCATACTCAGTAAATACCATTTATATTTTTTATGATGAAAATAAATTGGAATACTGGGAGGCTCACTTAAATGATACCTCACGTCAATATCAACATCTGACCTGGTGGGAAGCTGAACAAATTCAAAAAGCGATCAAAACTGTTGAAAAACAGCATTCGCAACTCAAGTCTGTAGCCATCAGCGAATTGCAGGATTTTACTGACAACATCATTAAGTCAGCACAGAGTCGGCGGGCTCAAGCGGGAGTTCACCAACTTTCTAACGCACAACGTACTCGAAATATCCGGCAGAATAAACAAGAAGCCATGCAGATGGAACGTGCGGAACACCTACAAAACAGGCCTGTAAATTCTATCCGGACCATCAATCCCAATAAAGATAATACTCAAATACCCCCATCTCAAACCAGCAATCTAGATTTGACAAGTCAACCAGATTTAATGAGACAATTATTTGAAGAGGACGATGAAGAATGAATAATAATGAACTCACGATTAATACATCAATAGAAGACATCTATGGGGATAATCCTCTCATTACTCAATTACCGCCCATTCTTGACACGAAGTCGGTTATTAAACACCTACGAGGGAAACTAAAATTTATTCCAGAGCAGCGTTTTTTGCCTCAACCAGAAAGAATTCATCTAATTGCTCAACTGCCTCATGATTTTTTCCAACCACTCACCAAACATCTATCCCTTGAACAAAAAATTTCTATCATGATCCGGCAAGGTTACGTGAGTAGAAACATCAATAATGGTGATCGACACAGACATTTGCACGCGGCTTTTCAACAACTAGAACCTTCAAACGAAAGCTCTTACCGCTACGCTCCTCCAGAATCGACAGCCACTAGTATGTCTATTATAGGATGTTCTGGGAGTGGGAAAACGACCACGATGAACAAGATTTTGCGTTATTATCCGCAAGTGATTGAGCATAAAGAACTGGGGTTAAAGCAAATTGTTTATCTTAAAATTGATTGCCCTCATGATAGCTCTTTAAAAAACTTATGCTCAAACTTTTTTAGAGCAGTAGATTTAGCATTAGGAGATACTAACTTCGAGCATCGTTTTACCAGAAGCCGCTTAAATGTAAATGCAATGCTGCAGCAGATGAAAATCATCGCAAATAACTATTCAATTGGACTTTTAATCATTGATGAAATCCAGCATTTGAATACAAAAAAATCTGGTGGGGCTGAGATTATTCTTAATTTCTTTGTCACCTTGGTGAATGTCGCATCCATTCCGATCGTGATGATTGGGACACCCAAAGCGAATGAAATTTTGCAAGAAGACTTGAGATCAGCTAGACGCAGTGCAGGATTAGGCTCTTTAATCTGGGAACCTATGCGTAATGAAGCCCCTACTCCCGATCCTAGTACTCCCGATCAAATGATTATTTCTGAATGGCATGCTTTTACAAACAAGCTATGGCAGTATCAATGGGTTCAACAACCAGCTGAACTGACCGATGAATTAAGAGCCACTTGGTATTATTATACGCAAGGTATTCCGGATCTAGTGGTTAAGTTGTTCTGTCTGGTACAAATTCATGCAATCACCATCGGTCTGGAAAAAATCACCTCAGAATTATTTAAAAAAGTCTACGAAGAACAATTGCAGCCAGTCCACGACATTCTAGATGCACTGCGTTCAGGCAATCCTGCACGTATTGCACGGTATTCTGACCTCACTATCCCTCAAGTTCAAATTGAGGAGTATGTTGAACAACACCGTTTTAAAGCCGCATTAAAAACAGAAAAACAGCATAAAGATCTGGGACCGCATTATTCTACTTTAATAGGTATGCTGACAGCATTAGGTCATCCCGCCGCTACAATAGAACCGCATGTCACTTCTGCATTAAAAAAATATCCAAACGAAAACTTACAGGTACTCCTCCAGCATATTCTGGAAGTATTAGACAGCCCTGTAGCAGAAGATAAGTTTAAACAGCATCAAACCACGACTCCGGCAAGGAAGCCACGGACATCTCGTAAAGTCATGAAGGCAGAGGAATGGAAAAGTACTGAAGCTACTGACTTACGAAACTTTTTCAGTCAAGCACAAGAACAGGAAATAGATGTTTATGAGTTATTAAAATCGTCTCACTATTTGTTTGATCCTACTCGTCCTATTTTGCATTAAGCAACAAAGAATGGAGAGCACGGTATTATGATTTCGAATTTTCCAATGCCATATCCGGATGAGCTAATTTACAGTGTAATTGCCCGTTATGCTGTTCACAATGGGATTCTGAGTCCCAAATATCTCACTGAAGAATTATTCAATAGCAGGAATTTAACACCAACTTACGATTTACCTTCGCATCTAGACAGGTTGGCCGGTTACTTACCAGGTCATTATGATGCGCTTATTTTAATTAGCCAGCACACCCTACTACCAATTTACCAACCATTCCAACCTGATACAGTGATGCGTTATGCTGTGCAGGCATTGCGAAATGAACAGTATCAATCACTGCATACTAAATTGGGAAAAAATGCATCGCGGATCAAAGCTGTGAGTTTTTTTCGATTCTGTCCTCATTGTTGGCAAGAACAGATGGAACAATATGGTGAAGTTTACTGGAAACGCAGCTGGCAGATTACTGGGTACGAGTATTGTACAGGACATCAGCAACCTCTTTTTATAAGTTCGATCCCTTGCAATGGGATAGACCGAAAATTCTATTTTGCCCATTTGAATGCACTAAAAGAGTCTTCACAGCTTGTGTTTAATCCTCAAGACGTAAATCATCATATCGAGCTTGCAGGACTGATCGAAGAGCTACTCGCTCATTCAACACCCTTCAATGTGCAGGATTTTTCTACTGTATCAGATGCTTATTTTCTTATCTTAAAAGATAGGGAATTACTATCAGGCCGTAAAAATATCAATTACGAAAAAGTCCGTCAATTAGTCATTGAATATTGGGGCGAAAGTTTTCTTCAATATTATCATTTAGGTGATCTGCTGTCTGAGAACTGCTGGCTCAAAAATATCTGTAGGAAACACCGCAAGGCGTTTTCTTATCTTGAGCATCTAATCGTATTAAAAGCTCTTGTTCCAGAGAAAAATCCGATTGAAATATATAAGCAATATATTCACCTAGTATCAATGGACCTAGAGGAAGACGCCGCAACAGCAGCAATATGTATTGATAATAAAGTAGATCAAACGTTATCTGAGGACCAAAAACAATGGACAAAATTAATCCTAGAAAGGCCAGTCAAACAGGCTCGCCAACAAAATGGCTCACTGTATGCTCGCTTATATCGCAATCATAAAGATTGGCTATTATTTATCAATAAATCAGCTTTAATTCCCCCTCCTTCTGTCCCTAAACCACGTATTGACTGGAGAGCTCGAGATCGACAGTTTATTAAACAACTCATCAAAATACGGAATGAATTATTAGAAGATCTAGACTCCCCGCAATGGACAAAAAAGTTTTTTATTAGACAACTGGGTTCAGTGAGTATGATTGAAAAAAACTGGAATTTTTTCCCATTGACTGCAGCCTTTTTGGATCGTTACGCTGAGTCTGTGGATTGTTATCAAATACGTCGCCTGACTCGAACCTATATTCGCCAAAATATTGAAGATAGATGTTATCCATCGAGTGTTTTTTTACGTGAATCAGGATTAAGTGAGCAGCGATTAACGCCAGAAGCACGTCGATTTTTTAATAATATTTGGGAAGAAATAGAAAAATGAGTGATTGTTCAACTGACTTTTTACCGAATGATATGATTTACTATACTGCGACAAAAATTAGTCGACGTGGTCAAACTCGGTTTGATATTGATACTCATTTGTTTAACCCTATTATTAACAGCTATATTCAGCTTCAATTACCAATTGAGAGCATTCTTCTTTATGACTATCTCACTCCAATTGCTGATGACTATCCAAAAAAGAAATTATTTAGCCATACACTTAAAAGTGTAAATTTCACAACATTCAAAACTATCATTTTATCTGAGGATGAGCCTCAAAAGATGCATCAGGGTAGGATCTGTTTTGAGTTTTATTATTACTCGAAAGTTTTAAAGAGAAATATTAATATTCAAATACCTAAACTTGTTTTAGCTCGAGATCTATTCTTTTCTCACCCGTATCTTTTACGTGCTGCACTTTTTGCAGAAAACTATTCAACAGATATTTTAGTAGACATGGAGGATCCTGATGCAATCCACATTTTTATTGCACAAAATAAAAAGATTTTAAAACAAGATCTCTCCGATCCTCATTTTTTGAAAAAATTGGCTTTAATTCTATTACAACCTGATTTAAATAAAGCCTTCCTTAGCATTTATCAGAAAACAATTACTGATCAAAACAGTGCTAAATATTTTAATTTTGACATGGAGGCTCCTGAGATCAAAAATATTCATCTAACAGTAGATGGAATTTATGATAAAAAAATAGGTATTTACAGAATTGAGCGCATCAGATCTTTCAAAAATCTTGATACAGCTATCAACCGCCCTATTCAATTTCATTTCACTGCAAAAAAAATTATACAACAGGTCAAAAATGCTCAAGGGCAAGGTTCAAATAAACCAAAACCAGCAAGTCAGCCTAAAGAGAAACTGAATAAAAATGCTGAGGCAGATACTGATAAACTACTGAACAAACTAAGAAATATACCTGGAAAAATTTATACTATAGAAGAATTAAAAATTTCTTTAGAGACACCTCCTGCTGAAACTGTAGTACGGAAAAGACAAAAACAAATGGATAAAGATCAAAATCAAGAAGAAGGATTTGCTGGAGGCGAAGGAGATATAGAGGGTACGGTGCCTGGATTTACAACTGAATCAGAAATTCAACTAAAGCGAGTTACCCATGAAGATCTAATTAAGGTACTAAAGGAAATCCAGAAAAAGGGATACAAAGTTCAAGAGGTCAAAAATTCACCTTTTAAAAAATATAAGCTTTTTAGAGGACACAAGTTTGCCAATAATCAACTACGATACTTTTATGTATATAAAATTCTAAATACACAAAGTAATGAGCAATTTTATCTATGTGAAATTGATACGTCAGATGGCAAAAAGAACATATCTACGCTATTACTCAGAGATGAGGAAAAAACTCGATTATTAATTGAAACAGAGTTGGAAAAATTAAATAATTCTATACTTTCTCAATCACTGAGTTGGCCTAAAAAATTTCTATCTGAAGTAAGAGGTATTACTATGTTTACTACAATTAATCATCCTTCAAAAAAGGAACAGATGGAAGAATTGAATTATTATACTGACTGGGCTCAACGTATTTTAGCAAAGGGCAAATCAATGTATAAAAATTAAATACATCGTTACATATTCAATAGGCAAAAACGAGTTACTTTTACTCAATTTTCTTTATAATCTTTTAGCATAATTAATGTTTTAGTCATTCGCTTATTATACATTTTCATTTAAAATTCGTACTATTTTTACAACGTAACAAAACTAGAAACTTACTTTTTGAGGCAAATTATGTTAAAGCATTCACTTAAACTTACAGCACTTGCAGCTGCTACTTCTTTATTACTTAGTGCCTGTGGCGGTAGTGATAATGATCATGGTGCAAGTCCATTTGTACCTAAGACTGTTCAAGGTGTAGCCGTTGACTTTTATGTGGGTGGAGCCACTATCTCATTAGATGACTGCGATGGCGTAACAACTGAAACAAATGATGAAGGTAAATTTAATTTCACTACTACGCGTGCATGTAATGAATCTGCGATGACCGTGACTGGTGGTACAGATCTAGTGACTGGTTTACCATTTACCGGAACGCTTAAAATTAAAAAAACGAACTTACAAAATTGGAGTTCTAGAAACTTACTGGTTGCAAGCCCATTGACTACTCTTGAATATTATGTAAGCTCTGCTCAGGAGCTACAAACTATTCTAGATAATCTGGGTATTAAAAACGCCAATGCTTCTAACCTTTCTACCTTTAACCCAGTTTCTTCTGGTACTGCCCAAGAAATGGCATCTATCTTTGTCTTGCAGCAATTAATCACGCAAATTGAGGATAGTTTACAAGCTCTTCCAAACAGTGAAGGTAATGCTGCCCTTAACCTTGAAGAAGCAACTGCTTTAGCTGTGAATGCAATCACTCAAACACTTAAAACACCAAATCAATCATTATTTGATTCAACTGGTGCGATCTCCCCTACTCAACTCAGTGCTGTTTTAGAAGCGGCTGTGAACACAGCAAATGAAAAGTTAGAAGAAAAAGGCGAAGAGATCCGAGTTCCTGAGCAATTGGCTGTTCAAGTACAAGGTAATATTCAAACTCTTTCTGATGTAGTAGCTACGGTGCTTACAACAGGGGGAAGTGCGAACGACCTAGTGAATGCGATTGAAAATAATGAGGGGATACTTGAACAAATCCAGGATATCGTCAAAACTCCTCTTATCAATAGTTTCTCTCTTGCTTCTTATTCTTTGGAACAAATTAAAAACTCTACCGCAGCAGCACCGTTACTCGTAAACCGTACTGATATTAATAATACTGCCCGTATCACTTTTGCAATGGTGAATACCACGACCAATGTAAATGAAAGCACTGAGGTTGGCTTTAAAGTAGTTGCCAATCGTAATGCATTAGAAGAAACCTTAGATGTATACCTAGACAAATTGAATATTGTCTTTAATGAAGATGGTTTAATTCAATCAGCAACCATCCCAGCAGGCGCAACTTTTAAAATTGCGTCATCATTAGGTAGTATTACAAATGGAACATTTGAAGCAGCTTCAGACATCTCAATTGCTTCAAATGGCTCAATTTCTTTATATGACATGGTTCAACAAAACAGTACTTTAGCTAATTACTATGACCAGTACTTCAATCTGTTACGTGCAGAGGATAAAATCACTGTTACAGCAGTTGTCGCACCACGTATGTATGTGATTGATCCTAAATTAGGCTTAAACAGTGGCTCCGTTACTGTTGCTGATACTAGTTTAAATGGTTTCGCATTAACAGGTCACTTTAAACTTAACTAATCTGAATCAATTAAAGCCAGCGTTTTTGCTGGCTTTAATTATTGAATATTCTAAAGTGATTAAATACATGAAATATGCTTTTACAACGCTGGGATTAGGCCTACTGTCTTCTTTTACCGCTTGGGCTGCACCAAATGATCTATATTTGCAAGCCAATAGCTTTACTCAAACTGAGACTGCACTCAGTATCGGTATAGATGCAGTAAATGATACGATTGATGTCTTTAATATTCGAGAAAGTGAAGGTGTTTCTGAAGGAGCCGGAGATTATATCGGTGCACATGTACATCTTATGCATAAATTCTCTCCAACCTGGGGCTTAGAAGCCAGTTACCAGTATCGGGAAATTGATTACGCGCAAGATACCAATACGATTTCCAGCCCTCTCCTTGCGGTGCGTTACACACCTGACTTTAATCTAAATAAAAATGATACCGTGATATTCCGTCTGAGTACTTGGGGCAATTTTTCTGATGAAATCAAAAAATCCACCCCTACGCAGATCCAAAATCGTACTTTAGAACAAATTACGGTTCAAGATGCTCAAGATTGGCAATTACAACTAGACAGTATTTTTAGCCGTAAAATCGATCATATGAATATGGTTAATTTATTTACGACCCTTGGCTATAGTAAGGTAAAAGTAGATCAATTAAATATCCAAGGGCAGAAAGATGGCTGCCTCATGGATCTCCAAATTCAGTCTAATAATCAATATACTGGTCAGCTCAGTCAACCCTGTACAATTGATGATTTAATTGTGAAAGAGTTGAATGCAGCCGGTGATGCCAATGAGTTTGGGATCGATATTCAAAAAGATCTGAATTATGACGCTTTTTATGCAGGATTTGGTGGTTCTTGGAATTGGCGTTATCGTAATTTTGAAAGTCAATTGGCCTATCAGTATCAACGCTTATGGCGTAAAGACATTGATGACCGGATCAGTAATTTCGGTGCTGCACCCATTAAAGATAACCATAGTGTAGGACTTAAATTAAACTATGATTTTAGTCCTCAAGTCAGAGGCTTTATTAAGGGTGAAATGTATCAGCATAATTTAATCGGTTATGTCCCTTTCTTATATAATGGTGTCACGGCTTCTCGTTTAGATAAAAAGTACGGTTTAGCCTCAGTGGGAATTACATTGCACAATTTTTAAATGACACTCTAAGTCATACTTATATTCAACTGTATAATCAATGATATAACCTCTGTAATTTTTTATAGAGGTTTTTTTCATTTTACTCATTTATCTCTATACTGTTTCAATCCCTTATAACTTCAACTCTTTTTTGCGAATTTTGAGAAATCACATGACACAACTGACTTGCTTTAAAGCTTATGACATTCGTGGCAAACTCGGCACTGAACTGAATGAAGAGATTGCCTATAAAATTGGTCGTGCTTACGGACAGATCTACCAACCGAAAACCGTGGTGATTGGCTGTGACATCCGCCTGAGCAGTGAGGGCTTAAAACAGGCGACTATTCGCGGTTTAAATGATGCTGGAGTCAACGTGCTGGATTTGGGCATGACCGGGACTGAAGAAGTTTATTTCGGCGCATTTCATCTCGATGTCCAAGGTGGAATTGAAGTGACGGCCAGTCATAATCCGATGGACTATAATGGTATGAAACTGGTGCGTGAAAATGCCCGCCCGATCAGTGCCGATACCGGTCTTAAAGAGATTCAGGCCTTGGCAGAATCAGGGGAATTCGTTGAGGTTGTCCAAAAAGGTCATACTGAACAATATAATATCCTGCCAGAATTTATCGATCACCTGATGACCTATATCGATCCGGCAAAAATCCGCCCGATGAAACTGGTGATGAATGCTGGCAATGGTGCCGCAGGTCATGTGGTGGATGCGCTTGAACAGAAGTTTCGACAACTACAGATCCCGGTTGAATTTGTCAAAATTCACAATGAGGCCGATGGTAACTTCCCGAATGGCATCCCGAATCCAATTCTGGTTGAAAACCGTGATAGCACCCGTGATGCGGTCATTCAGCATGGTGCGGATATGGGCATTGCCTGGGATGGCGACTTTGACCGCTGCTTCCTGTTCGATGAAAAAGGTCAGTTCATTGAAGGTTATTATATTGTCGGTCTTCTGGCGCAGGCATTCCTGCTGAAGCAGTCTGGTGAAAAAATTGTCCATGACCCGCGTCTAGTCTGGAATACGCTGGATGTGGTGGAGCAGTATCAAGGGATTACCGTCCAATCAAAATCAGGTCATGCCTTCATTAAGGATGTCATGCGTGAACATAATGCGGCTTATGGCGGGGAAATGAGTGCCCATCACTATTTCCGTGATTTTGCTTACTGTGACAGCGGCATGATTCCATGGTTACTGGCTATGGCGGTGCTGTCTGAAACAGTAAAATCCTTATCTTCTCTCGTGGAAGAAATGATCGCCAAGTTCCCATGTTCAGGTGAAATTAACTTTAAAGTGGCCGATACCCAGGCAACCATCCAAAAACTTTTCGATCATTATGCCGATCAAAAACCAGACATTGACCAGACTGATGGCGTCAGCCTGAATTTTGGTAGCTGGCGTTTTAATGTGCGTGCATCCAATACTGAACCATTATTGCGTTTGAATATTGAAAGCCGCCGTGATCATCATCCACACCCAATGCAAGACTATGTCGATGAACTGACAAAGCTGATCCAAGGTGAATCTTAAGTCCTCAAAAAATCTGAAAAAAGTGCCCTTTAAACGAGACAAAAGACTCCAGTTTTTAGGGTACTTTTCCGACCTGAAGCTTTTATAGAAAATGTTTTTCGAGTATCTCGACTGCAATATTTGTATTCATTTTTCGCGCAAACAGCATGCCTGACTGCTTCATTTTATCAAAATCAGACACATCTAAAGTTCTAGGATAATCCGGTCCTGAATCCCAGTCAATATATCTTAACCCTGTTTCACAATCCTCTATCCTATGCTGGGCACGATAGATGCGTTGCTGAAAATGGGAATTATAAATAATGGTATGGAAAAAGATTTCATCTGCACAGAGTGAAGATTTAAAGGTTTTTCCATAATCCGGATTCGCTTCCAGATAATCTAGAATAAATGTCACCGCCTGATCGGTGAGGGTAATCCAGTTTGAACCTTTATATAGTTTAGGTAAATGAGAAATATCCTGTTTACGGAAGTGCCGGCAATACCATAATGCCCATCTGTTCAGGAATTGAAATAATGGTGATTTAGCTTTCTGATACATAATTGGTAAATATAGGACATTCACCCGTTGTTCCACATCATCTGCTAAATCATCATGACCCACAAATTCTGTCTGTTTTTGATATTCTTTTTCTAGAAATAATTCTCTTACTGTATTGGAACATAAAGGAATGTCATCTCCAGACAGGAAGAAAAAATAGCCGTAATCATATTTTTGCGCCTCCTGCAGGAGTTTTAACATAACCTCGATTTGGCTATAGCTGCCCCATCGTACATCTGTCCGGTCTGCTAAAAAATATACCTGATCATGCTGTCCGAATTGAGTATGAAATGGGGCAAGGTCGGCTTTCTGATCGACATGAATAAGAATAATACTATGAGGACTTTTCAGCAGCTCATTTACCAGAAAAACCAGTGAATGGGTAAGTTGATGACAAATGACCCCATAAATAAAATTCATATCTATGATCCATATCCTTTGGGATTCTGCTTCTGCCATTTCCAGCTATCGGCGAGCATATCCTCCAAGCCATATTCGGGTGTCCAGCCCAACTCTTTTACTGCACGCGCATTGTCTGCAAAACAGGTCGCCACATCGCCTTCACGCCGTGGTACCAACTCAAATGGAACAGCAACACCATTCACCTGCTCGAAGGTATTTTTGACTTGTAGCACTGAAATCCCATTACCGGTACCAATATTCCAGGCACGACATCCTTGTGCAGTCAGACGATTATTCAAAGCACACAGATGTGCATTGGCCAGATCTACGACATGAATATAATCACGCACACCGGTACCATCGACGGTGTCATAGTCCTGACCAAAAATAGACAGTTTTTCACGACGGCCTACAGCTACCTGAGTTACATAAGGCATCAGGTTATTGGGAATCCCTTGTGGATCTTCCCCAATCTGGCCACTTTTATGCGCACCGACCGGATTAAAATAACGCAATAATGCAATTGACCAGCGTTCATCAGCTATGCATAACTTTTCCAGTAACTGCTCAACAATCAGTTTGGTATAACCATAATTATTGGTTGGCATTCCGGTAGGCATCTCTTCATTTAAAGGTGAGGGATTTTTTTCCCCATATACCGTAGCCGAAGAGCTAAAGACCAACTTAAACACCTGTGCGCGCTGCATCGCCTGCACCAGACTGATGGAACCGGCAATATTGTTGTCAAAATAGTCCAAAGGAATCTGCTGGCTCTCACCAACGGCTTTCAGTCCGGCAAAATGAATCACTGCATCAATCGAATTTTGCTGAAAGACCTGATCGAGTAACTGGCTATTCCGAATATCACCTTCCACAAAGGTCAGACTTTTCTGGGTTAGCTTTTCTACACGGTTTAAGGATTCAGCTGAGCTATTACACAGATTATCCAGTACAACGACCTCATGTCCGGCATTTAGCAATTCCACACAGGTATGTGAACCAATATAGCCTGCCCCGCCTGTGACCAGAATTTTAGCCATTTTGCTTTCCTAACAGAACTTTAATTAAACCTTGGGTTGAACCATCCAGACCACTCAGATCAGTCTGTTCACCATTCAGTATGGGCAGTAACTGGTTGGCAATTTCCTTGCCTTTTTCCACGCCCCACTGGTCAAACGGATTGATATTCCACAGCACGGACTGGACAAATACCTTGTGCTCATAGAGTGCAATAAGCATACCTAAACTGTATGGATTGAGCTCCTGCAATAACAGGGTAGTGCTCGGCTGATTACCTTCATATTGCTTATAGGCCGGCAAGCTAGCCAATTCAGCCTGATTTAGGGCTTCATTGCCAAAAGCCAGTAAGCGCGATTGCGCCAGACAGTTAGATAAGGCCAAATGATGTTGTTCTACCAATGCTTCGGCACTGTCTGCATAAGTATATTGCTGGCTGTTATAACGCTCTACCGGCGCAATAAAATCACAGCTGACTGACTGAGTTCCCTGATGCAATAACTGATAGAAGGCATGCTGGGCATTCGGGCCGACCTCACCCCAGATAATTGGGCAGGTATCTAGCTGGACTTTTTCGCCATTACGCTGGATCGATTTACCGTTGGATTCCATTTCCAGCTGTTGCAAGTAAGATGCAAAGTATTTCAACCGGCCATCATAAGGCAGAATTGCATGGGTCTGAATATCCAGAAAATTGGTATTCCAGGCTCCCAACAATCCCATCAATACCGGAATATTGCGTTCAAAAGGCTGGTACTGAAAATGCTGGTCCACGGCATAGGCGCCAGCCAGCAGCTGCTTAAAGCCTTCAATTCCGATACTCAAGGCAATTGGCAGTCCGATACAGGACCAGAGTGAATAACGCCCACCGACCCAGTCCCAGAGCAGCAACTGGTTTTCCGGTGCAATTCCCCATGCGGTCATTTTTTCCGGTTTGGTCGATACCCCAATAAAATGATGCTTAAGAATATAGGGATGCTGACCTAAGGCCTTTTCCAGCCACAGGCGTACCGTCTGGGCATTGGTCAGGGTATCAATGGTGCCGAAGGATTTGGAGGAAATAATAAACAGTGTCGTTTCCGGACGCAGCTGATGCAACAGCTCGGACAGCTGACTGCCATCCATGGTTGAAACAAAATGTACGTTCAGTGGCTGGGCAGACTGGTATTTAAAATCAGATAAAGCATGCGTGACCATCAAGGGACCCAGATCCGATCCACCAACACCAATATTGACCACATCCTGAATCACTTCACCGGTAGCACCGCGGCGCTGTCCGGCATGAATTTGTTCCACCAGCGCATACATCCGTTCCAGCTGGGTATGTACATCAGCTGCCAGATCAGCATGCTGTTGATCCTCTTTAGGCAGGCGCAGTGCCCAGTGCATCGCAGCACGCTGCTCGGTATAGTTGATTTTTTGATTGGAAAATAGGGAACCAATCCAAGATCTGAGGTTCTGTGCATCGGCCCATTCGATCAGGCCCTGCAACACATTCTTATTGATTCTGTGTTTGCTATAGTCAAATAGCAGCTGCTCAAACAGGATTGAGTATTTGTTAAAACGCTGCGGGTCAGCAGCGAACAGTTCCCGTAGATGTTCCGATTGTAGTTGATCTTTATTCGAGGCGAGTTTCTGACACACAGTTTCAGTGTCGAGATTTGGATTAATCTGGTTCAACATTAACGTCCCACCCCAATATAATTAAAACCACGTGTCTTGATATACGTCGGATCATACAGATTACGTCCGTCCAGAATCAGGGGATGCTGCATCAGCTTGATCAAATACGGATAATCCGGACTACCGTACTGTTTCCATGCCGTAATCAGACACAAGGCATGCGCCCCTTCCACAGCCTGATACTGGTCTTTACACAGGATCAGGTCTTCCCGTGGCCCATAGACCTTTTCAATATTCGCCATTGCTTGCGGATCATGTAGTTTGACCGTCACGCCTTGCGCCCACAAAGCGGTCAGCATGGCATGTACCGGAGACTGCTGGATACTTGGTGTATTTTCCTTAAAGGCTGCACCCCAGATCGCGATGACCTTACCTTTCAGATCTCCACGGAAATAGTTCCAGAGTTTACGAAACAGTAATTCTTTTTGCTGTTCGTTAATGTCCCAAACCTGTTCCAGCAGCTGGTTTTTCACTCCTGAATCTGCCACGGCATGAGTAAGCGTCCGGATATCATGGGAGAAATTCTCTCCACCAAAACCGACACCGGGGAACAGATAGGCAGAACCAATCCGGTTATCCGCAGCCATGCCTTGCCGTACCTGCTCAATATCAATGCCCAGTTTTTCTGCCACGCTGGCCAGATCATTCATATAACTGATCCGGGTGGCCAGCATGCCGGAAATACTCAGCTTGGTAAATTCGGCATCCAGAACCGGCATAAATAGATACTGCTGCGCGCGTGGAAAAAGGGGACGTAAGAGTTCTTTGATTTTAGGCTGTATATCTACATGATCACAACCCACAATCAGCTGGGTGGCCTGAGTAAAGCTACGCAGTGCATTGCCTTCCTGAATAATATCTGGCAGATAAATCCAGTCATCATTCGGCAGCAACTGCTGAAAGCGTTGCGTACCATGCAAGCCAAAGGTCGAGGCATTAATCATCAGTTTGGGATGGGCAAAACAGGCATTCCGGATGGTATCCAGCATCTGAAACGCCTGTTGCTCTTCAGTCGCATTAAAACTAAAGAAAAAAGCATCCTGATTAAAATCCAGATGCTGAAAATCGCAGCAGTTTAAAAAACCAGATTTTTCCTGTTTTTGCAGTAATAGCTGAAGAGATTCATCCTGGAAATAGGGCCGAGCTGACTCATCTACATTGAAGCTATTACACCAGACCACCTGATGACCACATTCAGATAAAAGAGCTGAAATGACTCCGGAAAATAAGGTTTTTCCCAATACTGCGACTTTCATAATATTCCTTTTTATTATTTTTTCTTACAAAGCCAGTTCCTGAATCAATGCTTTAAACTCGGTACCGAGTTTAGGATGATCGACGCCATAATGTAAAACAGCTTTTAGATAACCCAACTTACTGCCACAGTCAAAGGTCTGGCCTTTCATGCGGTAGGCTTCTACAGCTTCGGTTTGCTGCAGCATGGCAATCGCATCTGTGAGCTGGATTTCATTGCCTGCCCCTCGTGGTGTCTGTTCCAAAAGCTGCATGATTTTGGCTGGTAGAATATAACGTCCGACCACAGACAAATTCGAAGGTGCCGTTCCGACCGCCGGTTTCTCAACGATCCCTTGCATCACAATACTGTTCCCTTCGGCAGGCGATGCTGCAACATCCACAATGCCATATTGATCCACTAGATGTTCAGGCACCGCTTCCACCATGATTTGTGAAGCTTTAGACTGCACAAAGCGCTGAATCATGCGTGATAGGTCATTTTCTGGATCCTGATCCTTGACCAGCACATCCGGCAATAACACCGCAAAATCATCATCACCAATCACGGCTTTGGCACATAATACCGCATGGCCCAAACCTAAAGGCTGAGGCTGACGTACACTAATCACACTCACACCCGAAGGCAAAATTTCAGTAATTTCTTTAAGTAAATCGGTCTTATTTTTTTGCTCAAGGGTGGTTTCAAGTTCAAAGTTACGATCAAAATAATTTTCAATCGATGCCTTGGAAGAATGGGTCACCAGAACAATCTGCTCAATCCCGGCAGCGACTGCTTCACGGACCACATATTCAATCGCAGGACGATCCACCACGGTGACCATTTCTTTAGGAATAGATTTACTAGCAGGTAAAAAACGTGTACCTAAACCCGCTACAGGGAGAATTGCTTTTTTGATCATTTACTTCTTTACCTAAACCTAAACATTTTAATTAAAAACGAAAAAAAATGGAGCTGAAGCATGTATCAACACTCTGCTTAGCCTGATAGCGTCATTACGCCCCAAAATTTCTCAGCTCTGAAACTCAATATGCTGCCTGATGAACAAAGCCACGGAAAATAGTCAGAAATATAATTTTTATATCCAAAATCAAATTCCATGATCGAATATACTCAAGATCACATTCGATACGACGTTCCATTTTATTCAGGGTATCCGTTTCACCACGCCAACCGCGAATCTGTGCGAGCCCAGTAATACCAGGTTTGACTTTATGCCGTAACATATAACCGGTAATGAGTTTACGATATTCTTCGTTATGTGCAACAGCATGTGGGCGTGGACCAACGACTGACATATTACCCAAAATAACATTAAAAAACTGTGGTAATTCATCGAGTGAAGTACGACGTAAAATTTTACCGACTTTTGTTACACGTGGATCATCTTTCACTGCCTGTCTTACTTCAGCACCGTTTTCCATGACTGTCATGGTTCTAAACTTAAATACCTTAATTGGCTTACCATTTAAACCATAACGAACCTGACGGAAAAATACTGGACCTTTGGAGCTAAGTTTAATCGCGATCGCAATCATAATCAGTAGTGGGGAAATCAGGACTAAAATAACCGAGGCGACACAAATATCTTCAATACGTTTTAACAAGGTATTGATCCCATTGATTCGAGTATCAAATAGCGGAATAATGGGTGTACCATTAATATCTTCAACACGGGAATAGAGTAAGTTATAGGAAAATAATTCCGGCACAATGATGGTCGAGCAAGTCGTATCTGCAAGCACCTCCAGTAACGCTTCCGCCTGTTGCAAATTATTCTTATCAATCACTATATAAATTTTATTGACTGCACCCTGCTTCACGGCTGCGATTACATCATGTATATCGCCATCATAAGCTTGAGCTGGATTTTTCTTTTGAAAGGAAAATAGCCCTAAAGAAGCATTTCCAGTCCATTCAGACTTTTGTAAATCTTGATACAATTTTTTGGCTTTAGCGGATTCCCCGACTACTAAACTCCGATCGGCTTTGTTAAATAATTTAAAGAAAAATGTATACGTCAGACGAATAAGAATACGAAAGCCAGAAATACACAACAACACGAATACAAAATATTCAAATGCAATCGTCGGTGGGATAAAAGAAAAAAGAATTAGGTAAGAAACAACCAGTGTGATTGATAAATTTTTTAAACATGAAATCAATTCATGATCCAGTGTCATCCCGCGCCAAGACCGATAGAAATCTGTCAAGCCACCGATTAACTGAAATACACTGATTACGGTTAGAAAAACTAGTAAAGTCTTATGATCTACAGGAAAATGATTGATTTTTGAAACGATATATACACCTCCATATATCGCCAAAATATCGCAAGATCGCTGTAAGATCGAGACATAAGATGCATTTAATCTGGACGCCATCTTAGACCCTTAAATTTAATTGACCCTCTAACACCCCTAGATTGAATCGTTTTTCTTAGTTGAAAAGTCAATGATTCTAATCCTAGTTCGTATTATTATGCCAAACAAAATATTGATGATTTTATTGAAAAAAACAAGCTGAGCTGATGTGCTAAAATATGTATCGTTTTCTTAACAATATTTATCGTATCAAGCTATAACCTATTTATAAGCTCTCATTATAACGTTTTTTTCATAGTTTATGACAACACAAAATACAAGATTAATTACACAATTTTTGTATTATAAATATTAAAGATAAATTATAAATAAAATATGAAATTTATTTAAATCAAAATGATATAGCTCATTAGTGGCGTCACTGAGGTTTTCATTTGAGTTACAGCCCGATAAAATGTAGGATTACGATATTTATAATTTTTTGAGACATGAAAATATGATACCTGTGATTTTATCTGGGGGGTCAGGTACACGTTTGTGGCCTCTTTCACGTTCTAGCTATCCCAAGCAATTCCTTCCTATTACTGCTAAAAAAACCTTATTCCAGTTAACCTTAGAGCGTATTTCCAAGCTCAATCAGTCCCTGATTAATTTTCAAAACCCGATTATTGTCACCAATGATACTCATCGTTTTATTGTGGCTGAACAGTTACGTCAGGAAAATATTACAGCCAAAATTCTTCTTGAACCTGTAGCCAGAAATACCGCTCCTGCAATTGCTGCTGCTGCAGAACTGGCTTTATCTTATGGTGAAGATCCGGTTTTACTTATTCTGGCTGCCGATCATGTGATCCAACAGCAGGATGCCTTCAATCAGTCGATTCAAGTGGGGCTTGCCGCGGCTGAAGCAGGTCAACTGGTGACTTTTGGTGTAGTACCGACATCACCGGAAACAGGCTATGGCTATATTAAAGCTGCTGGTAGTGTGCAGAAGGATCAGAGCGCCCAAGCCTACCCTGTAGAAAAATTTGTTGAAAAACCGAACTTATCTACTGCTCAGTCTTATCTCGCTGAAGGTTCCTATCTATGGAACAGTGGTATGTTTATGTTTAAAGCCTCGGTATATTTACAGGAGCTAGAAAAATACAATCCTGCGATTGCTCAAAATGCGCAAGCTTCTGTGCAGCACAGTAAAAATGATCTGGATTTTATCCGTCTGGATAAAGACTATTTTGAGCAGTCACCTGAAGATTCTATTGATTATGCTGTTATGGAGCATACCGATAAGGCTGTTGTTGTTCCCTTGTACGCAGACTGGAATGATGTGGGTGCCTGGAAAAGCGTCTGGGAAGTGAGTCCTAAAGATGAACATGGCAATGTTCTTCGTGGTGATACCATTGTGGAAGGAACGAAAAATACCTTGGTACATGCTGAACACCGTCTGGTCAGTGTACTTGGGCTTGATGATGTAGTCGTGATTGAGACCTCGGATGCAGTACTGGTTGCCAACAAGAATAAAGTACAAGACATCAAGAAAATTGTTGAAAAACTAAAACAATCTAAGCGTACCGAAGTAGATGCTCATCGTAAAATGTACCGTCCTTGGGGCAGTTATGATTCGATCGATTGCGGCAGCCGTTATCAGGTGAAGTGTATTGTGGTCAATCCAGGACAAAAGCTTTCACTTCAAATGCATCATCACCGTGCAGAACATTGGATTGTAGTGAATGGTACAGCGAAAGTGCGTAAGGGTGATGAAACCATTTTGCTGACGGAAAACCAGTCTATTTATATTCCGCTTGGGGAAACGCATGCTTTAGAGAACCCTGGCAAAGTTCCGTTGGAGCTGATTGAAGTGCAATCCGGCTCTTATTTAGGTGAAGATGATATTGTCCGTTTTGAAGATGTATATGGACGTGTATAAAATATAAATAAAAAATAAGCGGCTTTATAGCCGCTTATTTTTTATTTATATATAAGATTTTTTAAATCCTGTTCAAATGTTTTTAATATTTGGTCTTTACTTAATTTATTCTCAGCATATTGTCGACCATTTTTCCCATAGCATTGTCGGCTTTCTGAATCCTGCGACAACTGAATAATGGCTTCTGCCAAAGCTAAACCATTCTCAGGTGGAACAATTGAGCCACATTTTGCATCTTCTGTAATCACATAACCCAATTCAGTATCAGCCGTTGCTGTGGCAATCACACTTTTACCGCTTGCCAACATACCTGTCAGCTTAGAGGGCATGACCAAATCTGCAGCATCTGCACGCTGTGGCAATAGATGAATATCTGCTAAGCCCAATAATTCCCCTAAACGCTCAAATGGCTGTAAGTCTAAAAATATGACATTGTTTAAGCCCGTACATGCTTTTTCTAAATCAGCTCGCCCTGCCCCATTACCACAGAACACAAACTGAATATTTTGAATCTGCTTTTGCTGAATAATTGTGGCTGTTTCAGCCAAAATTTCTAAACCCTGCTTGCCCCCCATATTGCCAGAATATAGAGCTACAATTTTGTCATCAGCAATGCCCAACTCTTTACGATAAGGACTTACTTGTTTTAATGGCTGAATGGCTGATATATCCACCCAATTGGGGAAAGATACAATTTTTGCTTCGTCTATGCCTTTATGTTTAGCTAACTTCAGCATCTGACCTGAAATACTGGATACTCGGTCAAAACAATGCATCAACCAACGCTCACAGAATCCCACAAATCCACGCAACCATTTTGCTTTAATCAACCCCATATCAAAGGCAGCATTCACTTCATAGTCCTGCACATGCAGCCAAGATTTTGCACCATTCAGTTTTGCAAAAGCGACTGTAGCAGGTGCACACATCAACGCTGGTTCTACAGTCCAAATAACGTCTGGTTTCCATGCCCACTGTTTAAATAATATTGGAAGGCTACTCAGTGCGAATGAAGCTAAATGAATCAGCCTCTTCACACCACTTGGCTGTTCAGGTACCCATAGTGGGGTACGATATACAGTGACACCATTCCACTGCTCAGTCACATACGCATTTTGATAGCCTTCTGATACTTTCCATGCTGGATAATATGGCGGTGCAGTAATCACTCGCACTTCATGACCTTGCTCTGCAAACCACTGTGCCATTTCCCCTGTATATTTACCAATACCCGTTAGCTCAGGGGAGAAGTTAATACCATAAAATAAGATTTTCATTTAGTCATCTGCCAGTTTATGTCCTGTCAGTCTAGAAATTTTCTTTAAAATTTCTTTTTTATCTGTCATTCCAGAAATTGCTTGCTCAAGCTCCATAATTTTGGCGCCCACTAAAAAACGATACCAGTAACCTTGCAAAAAGTGGTAAACCAACCCAGAGCGTCCATCTAAAAATCCGAGCTGGAAAACATAGCGATAAATAAAATAAGCAAATGCCGCTATTGTAAAAGGAATTTTATTATAAATTTTTTCTTTGCCAATTCGTTTTATAGATGCTTGAAAAGATGCGCTTCCAGTATTTAAAGATTCATCACGAGCAAACAGATTTAATTTCTGATTAATTACATCAATCGCTTCTCGCGTTGCATACTTATTATGCTTATCTGTAAAAAATGTCAGATCATTTAAATTATGATCCGCAAAACCACCGTTAAAAGTGACTGTTTCACCACCAGAAATCACCATGTGTTCATCCATCCAGCGATCTTCAATACGACCATGACCTGTACGCCAAATACGAAGTAACACAAGTGGATAACGCCCGCCATGTTTTACCCAGCGATTCATAAAAATATGCTTACGTTTTAAATTCACCCCTACAATATTGGTAGGTAAACTATGCAATTTTTCTTGAATTTCTTGCTGTAAATCTTGTTCAATAATTTCATCAGCATCTAAACGCATAGTCCAATCTGCTGTAATTGGTGCATTGTCGAGTGCCCATTGAAATTGTTTTGCATAATTTACAAATGGATGATGCAAAACAACTGCTCCATGTTCCTCTGCGATTTTTACTGTTTGATCTTTAGAGCCCGAGTCAATAACAAAAATTTCTGAGGCAATAGATTTCACAGATTCAATAGAGCGTTGAATATGCATACTTTCATTATGTGTTAAAATCACAACTGCCAAATTTTTATTGGACATCTTTAAACTCTCTCATTTTGACAAATTGTGCTGGATTTCCTGTATAAATCCCATTCTTCACCGTATTTTTAAACATCACGCCACAAGCACCTACCACAGAGTTTTCAGCAATGATGACCCCTGGGCCAATAAATGCATTTGCAGCAACCCATGCACCCTTTTCAACGATGATTGGTTTAGTAATCAATTGAAATTTTGGATCTCGAATATCATGTGTCCCGCCACAAAGCGTTGAATACTGACTAACAATCGCCTTTTCTCCTATATGGACAATATTCATGTTATAGCAATTGACATGAGGGGCTAAGCAGGCATGCGCATCCATAATTAAATTAGATGGATACCAAATTTTTACAGAACTATAAACATGCGCAGTAGAGTGAATTTGAGCACCAAAAAGCTTAAGTAAGAAAACACGCCAACGGTGCAAAGGAGCAGGAGTCCAAGAAGCCAATACAGCCCATGTGAATGCCCACAACAAACGAATAAGTCTATGACGCAATGAAAAAGATGCTGCACCTTTAAATGGGTCATCTGACTCGCTTGCTTTTAAAGGGGAAGTATCCATCACTTTCTGTACCTTGTTTCAATCGCTTTTTCTAAAGCACCTGTTAAATCTTTCGCAGCAGCCTGTACAGTAAAGTTTTCTAAATATACTTTCCGTGCAGCATTAGATATATACAGTTTTTCCTCATTCGTCATACCTTCCCAACGCTGTAAAATGGAAAAAGCACCATCTACAGTATCAGGGGCAACAATACCAGCACCACCTTTCTCAATTTCACGCCAAATATTAATTTGATCAGAAATCAGAACAGCTTTTCCATATGCTAAAGCTTCTGCTACTGCAATACCAAAATTCTCTTGGTGAGATGTCAAAACAAATGCTTCAGCTTTTTTAAAGGCAGCAGCCTTCAATTCACCTTTGAGCATACCTACCCAATGAACTCGATCACTAATATTTAATTTAATGGTAAGCTCTTTTAATGTTTCAATATAATTATCCTGACACGGCCCTGCCATGATCAATTGTAGATCAGGTCTTTTCACAGCTTTAGCAAAAGCTTCTAATAGAAGATCACAACCTTTTTTCTCATGTATACGGCTCAAGTACAATAAATAAGGTTTATCATTTAAACTTGAAATAATTTGACTATATTCTTCCAGTGTCTTAGAGGAGGGTTCTATAGCATCTCCAGCAGCATAGGAAACTACTCGTGGAGAGTAACTAAATCCCCAAAAAACCCCTTGCGCTAATTTTTTTTCTTCTTCACTCGTGAATAATACTTCTGATGCATGTTTTAAAGCTGGACCTTGAATAATCCAAAATAATTGCTTTAACCAATGTTTTAGAGGATAAGCTTTCTTAAACCATGGATCCATCATGCCATGCGTAAATAATACGTAAGGCAAATTAGCCTTCACACAGCCCTGCCAGCCACCTACAGAAGCATGATTCCATAAACCATGAATTACAGCCACATCAAAACGATGTGAATTTTTTATGATCCACTCTTTTAATCTAGGCGTATATCCATATTTTTTAGGGACAGGTCCAACTCCATTAACTTTACAGGGGAAATCTTTAAAAAAATTAGAATCCTCAGGATCTAGCGTCAGTACTTCTATATATTGTCCAAGCTTTTGACGATAAATCACTGATTGAGTCAGACCTTCTATTGGCCCACCAGATTCTTTACGAGCAGATGCAATAATATGTAAAACTCTTAGTGTAGAACTATATTTCATTATTTTCACACCTACCCTTTACCATTTAATAAATTAAATAAATTGGTAATAAAGTTTGACATAAGATACTTCTCTCTAACCTTTTGTTCCCCTAATTGTCCCATAAGTTTGGCTTCATCAGGATTGGTCAATAAATGAATTATTTTTTCTGCGATTAGTCCAATATCATCATGATGTATAGCAAAACCATCAACACCATGGCTCACTACTTCATGTGATGCATCTTCTGTACCACAAATTACTGGTACATTTCGAAGCCAAGCTTCTAAAAATACAATACCAAAACCTTCTTTTTCTGAAGGCATTACAAAAATTGATGCTTCTTCATATGATTTTGCTAAATCTTCATCTGAAACTCTGCCTTTAAACTCTACAGCATGTGAAACACCTAATGATGCAGCTAAACCTTCAAGTTCTTTTCTAAGCACACCATCGCCAATGATTTGATATTTCACATCGGGAACTACTTGAATAATCATTGGCAAAGCTTTAATTACACTATCATGATGCTTCCCTTTCTCGTTTTCAGAAAGCCTTGCAACTGTTAATAATATTGGTGCTTTATTTATCAAACCATGATTAACATTAGTTTGTTCTAATGGATCAACGGCATTAGGGAAAATTGTAAATTTATCCTGTGAAACCAGAAAGGATTCACTCATTTTTTGAGCAGTGAAACTCGATACAGATGCAATTTGATCAACAAACTTAATAAAGGAATGGTCTAATTTTTTTATTTTTCTAGAGTTGACCCCCCAAACATCCACACCATGTACAAAAAGCTTAACATTAATCTTAGGATTTATTATTTTCGCCATGAAGGCAAAAGGCAATAAATTGACATGCCCTAATAATAAAATATCAGTATCCCTAAAAGACTGAATACTTTTCAAACAAAAATCTATTTTTGAAGAATTAGATCCAAATATTGTAACATTTGATGGGATATTAGATAAATCCTTTTCATGGTCTCCCTTCAAGATTACCTTAGCAAAAACCATCTTATTTTCAAAAATTAATTCAGAAAGAGCATTGATAATACGCCTATTAAACTGTTGTATTCCCCCAATAGAAGAATATGCATCTAATGCCAAAAATAGAACTTTCATTTATTATCCACTTAGAATTAGTTTGTATTCAATTTAATATTTCGATTTTTATATGCAAAATAAAAATCGAAACTTGTTGCACATAAAACACCTATGCCAAAAGCAAGCTGTAAAAGAAGAGCATCTGAAAGTTTACTCAAATCTAAGAATAATGGTGAAATTACACATAGACTTAGTCCAACTGGAATTTGCACCCAACTAAATTTTACCCAACCTCTATGGGCTAAAAGAGCCCACGCAGTATGAGTCGCTCTTAAAAACACAGCAACACTCACTGCTATAATTAATTCATGATTTAAGTCTGCATAATTTGGACCAACTATCCACAATAGTATTTGAGGGAAAAATATTGCTAAACTTAACAGCATAAAACCCGGTATCAATGTCACGAATACCAAAGGAAAATATATTTTAAATGCTTGAATTGTATTTGAACGGGAAAAATAAGGGATAAGAAAAGCAAAAGTAAGTGCTTCAACAGGCAGTAAGAGCTGGTTAATACGAGTTAAAGCACCAAATCCTGCTACTTCATTCACTGTGCCATAAAAAGTCAAAACAATTAAGATTAATTGTGATTGAAAAACAGTATACAATTCAACAGGCATCTGTCTTTTTACACCTGTTTTAATTTCAGTAAGATCCTTATCTAGAGGAACTTTTGGTTTTTCTTTCGGAAGTAATAGATCTATCCATTTAAGAATAGGCCCTATTCTTAGCAGTGCAACCAACACACTTAAAAGAACTGCTGTTAAAAGATTTAACAGACCAAAATAAAATAAAAGGAATATACAACACAGCCGAAAAAACGATAAAGCTGTATCCAATATCTGTATTTTTGTTGTTTGTTTTGCGAAATAAAGAACCTGATCGACTAATCGAGTTCTTAAATCTGCCCACCAAAACAGAATAAAAAGAATTAGAATTACTGTTGTATTTATTGGACTAACTTCATTATTTCGTAATAATATCCAAGTGGCTAAAATTAGAAAAGGCATAATAAAAATAGATATCAGTCTTCTAACGGATAACACAGCCACGATTGCTTCAGATACACGATTCATATCAGGCCATACTCGACCTAAAATTGCCGTATAACCTAAATGAGCCCCACCTTTAGTCAAAAGTGTTATAGCACCCATTAATACAATAATAATTGTATATGCAGCATAGTCTTCGACAGATAACCAACGAGCTAACAGTAACCCTGCAATAGCGGCTGTACCTTGTGCAGCCACATTACCTGTTAAAAAAACTGTGAGGCGCTTAATAAAACTCTTATTTAGATTCATGATTACTGTCTATTGCTTAAAGCAGCCTTATAAACTGATATCATTTGCTGACCATATTGCTCCCATCCACCTAATTTTTTTACTGAACTAAGTGCATTCTGACCCATTTGATCTCTCAAACTTGGATTGAAGGCAAGTCTTTCCAATTTTTCAGCAAGTTTCTCAGGTGATCTTATGGGAATGATATAGCCATTCTCTCCTTCATTTACGATTGAGGCTCCCCCAGCATTTGCAGTAACAATTACAGGACATGCACAGGCCATTGCTTCACCAACTGCCATACCAAAACCGTCCTCGATACTTGGCAAACAAAAAACATGACTTCTACTTAATAAGTTTTTCAGTTCTGGTTGAGAAACATGCCCTTTTAATTCAATGTTATCGGCTGATAATTCTTTATCAAAAAGTTCTTTAATCTCTTGATCTAAAGTACCAACAAGTGTCAGTTTCTTATTAGGAATATTTGCCTTATTGAAACCATCTAATAAGTCTTTAATACCCTTACGAGCAGAAATACGGCCTACAAAAACTATTTCAAATGAATCTTCTGGTGGTTTTGCGACTGGATGAAACATTTGAAGATTGACACCATATGGCACAATTGCAATTTTTTCAGAAGGAATACCTTCACTCATGAAACTGTCAGCTACAAATTGTGATGGAACAACAATAAGGTCAGCTAACTCATATTCTTTTATTTCACGATAAAATGTATTTGGCTGTCTACGTGGGTTTAGGCCTAGACGAGCATTTTCTTCTTGTAGAATGCGCTCACGCCAAGCCATATGCGTACAGCCCCGATCACACACATATAACATACCTCTACTTTTTGCTTTAGCTCCACTGATGAGACCAACACCTTCATGCCCAACAAAGATATCTGCTTTTGGCATTTTTTTAGCTACATATCGATCTAATGTCTCAACAGACAGCTGGTGTAATCCATCTAATATAGGCTCCGGCAGATTGAAAGGTAAAAAACGTGTGCCTAATAAAAATGGTCTTACCCAAGGAAAGGTCTTAACATATTTTTTAGATACACCTTCTCTCTCTAGTTTAGACCATGGAAATCCACTATAAATACATTCTAGATGACCATTTTTTCCCAATTCTTTTGCAAGAGGGAATATATGGAAACGACCAACTGTGGATAAAATAATTTTCATAAATACTCTAAGATATTCTGAATTTCGAATTTAACTTATAAAAAATATAAATAAATACTAATATAATAACTCCATTCCTAAAAACAAATGGAAGTATCTGATCAATTTCTTTCTCTACGAATTGATATGTTAAAATACAACCAAAAACTCCCCAGATACGCCCATTGATTTTACCGAAGAAAAACTCCATGAACATAAAGAATGGCATTAATATAAAAAAAGGATATAAAATTACGCCTGTTAACCCTGATGCAGCAAGTGAACTCGCAATAAAGCCAATTACAGGTCTGGCAACTGAACCAGTACTTCTGATTCCATAATTCCATGCTACTAAATCTGGGCCTGTTTCTGGATCTTTCGATATTAGAAATGAAGGAAGGATAGATTCGAAAGTTTCTTCAACAAATGGTGTAATCCCCATTGTTGGCTTATTATTTAAATTAATTTCTCTGGATACTTGATCTATTGGCAAGATTAAGAAAGCTCTATCTAAATTTAAGGAGTTAGGATAAATATAGCTACTATACTCAGCATAAGAATATGAAAAACCCTGCATAATTAAACTTTCTGCTTCATATAACTTTATAGGATTAAAATCATTATCTTTCGCTATACTATATGCATAATCTATTCTTTCATTAAATGACAAACCCTTATAATCTGATCTCATTAAATGTAATAGTGGAGACAAAAACAAAAATAAAAACAAAAATAAAAATGCAGCATATGCAAAGACTTTAAATTTTATTTTGATTTTAAATGCAATAATACAAAGAGAAGCCAGTAAAATAAAATCAATAACTTCCTTTTTAGTATTATTAAAAATACTAATTAACAAAACCAAAAAAGCTAAGCAAGCAACTAAATAACCATTCCTTTTACTATAATCTTGAGAATAAAGATAAAAAGAAAATATACTACCTAATAGGAAAATAAAGGACAGTGAACCAAAACCACCAAATGCACTACTTGTATCTTCAGCACCTGTGCCCAATAAAGCATGTAAAATTTTTACAAAAATGCCTAGTAATATAAGTATTAAAGCAGAGTTTTCTAAAAAACTTCTTTTTTGTATTTTATCACCTATGCTTAATACCCTATTTCCGACAATTATCTTCGCTAAAATAGCGCATAGAGAAATAACTAAAAAGCCTATTACTAAATAAATCACTGATTCTAGTGGATTCATTAAATTTTTTTGTAATGATTGCCCTAAAAATGCTTTTACAATAAGAGCCGCAGCCCCACAATACATGGAAAATATAAAAATAAATATGTTAGAATAAGTTAACTCCTTAGGAGTAATAAAAACAATTCCAACAATTGATACGAAAAGAAATGATAATACCAAGTATATATACGAATCGATAAATAGGTGAAATATCGAAGCACCACTCAATATTAAAAAATAAGTAAGTATCAATTTTTTTTTATTGATGATATTTATCACTTTAATTTTCCAAAATATAATTTAACGTAGTCATGAGCAGCATCAAACCCATCCCATTGAATGTGATAATTTTGCAGATTGTTCGTAATCATTATATTTTCCAAAAAAAGTTCGTAGGCTAACACGATGTAATGCGTACTTACATCATCACAAAACACACAATCATCATAAAAATGCTCAAATACACCTAAAAACTTGGCATCTGCACGGGTAACCCCCGATTCAATCCCAAGCTCCTCTTTCACCAAACGAACAAAAGCATCATCTAAAGTTTCATTTTTACGAACACGCCCCCCAGGCACAAACCAATAGCCCTTGGCAGGTGCATTGACACGTTTACCTAATAAAACCTCACCCTGCTCATTTCGAACAATCAAATCAATCGAAATCAGCGGTGTATGCTGAATAACACTTTTAAAAGTTTCGTCTGGTAACCACATCATTAAGACCGCGCAGAATCAATATTGTTTAAATACCATTGATAAGCATCACGTAAACCATCTTCCAATGAAATACTTGCCTTCCAACCTAAATCAGCTAGACGACTCACATCCATCAATTTACGTGGTGTGCCATCAGGTTTCGTTGCATCAAACTCCAAACGACGTGCAAAACCTGTCACTTTAGCAACAGTTTCAGCCAGTTCACGAATGGTGCAATCAATCCCTGTACCTACGTTGATATGACTTAGCATCGGTTGTGTATTGGCTTTAAACGTTTCAGTGTCTAATTCCATCACATGAATACTGGCTGCTGCCATATCATCCACATGTAGGAACTCACGCATTGGCGTACCACTGCCCCAAATCGTCACCACCTCAGCATTCTCTTTGACTGCTTCATGGAAACGACGCAGTAATGCCGGAATGACATGACTATTTTCTGGATGGAAGTTATCGTTCGGGCCATATAAATTGGTTGGCATCACACTACGGTAATCACGCCCAAACTGGCGGTTGTAACTTTCACACAGCTTAATCCCAGCAATCTTCGCAATCGCATAAGGCTCATTCGTGCATTCCAAAGTTCCTGTAAGTAAGGCATTTTCTTGCATCGGTTGTGGTGCAAATTTTGGATAAATACAAGATGAACCTAAGAACATCAGTTTTTGTACACCATGTACATGCGCAGAATGAATCACATTGGCTTCAATCATTAAATTTTCATAAATGAAATCGGCAGGATAAGTATTATTGGCATGAATACCACCCACTTTCGCTGCCGCCAAATACACCTGATCAATATTTTGATCTGCAAAAAACTGCTGTACCGCAGCTTGATTACACAAATCCAGTTCAGCATGCGTTGCTGTGATAATGTGCTGATAACCTTTGGCTTGAAGCTGACGCACAATTGCAGAACCGACCATCCCACGATGGCCTGCCACAAAAATGCGTTGATTTACATCAACTGACATTGATTAGTGCTCCAAAGATACAGAAACATAATGACCATGTGCTTTTAACAGAGCCACACGTTGTGCTTCTTTAAGATCTTCCGCCACCATTTCAGCACACATTTCTTGTACTGTAATTTCCGGCGTCCAACCTAATACTTCTTTAGCTTTTGTTGGATCGCCAAGTAAGGTTTCAACTTCTGCAGGACGGAAGTAACGTGGATCCACTGCAACCAACACATCACCCACTTGAACTGATGGTGCTTTATCACCTTCAACTTTGGTCACAATGCCTTTTTCATCTACACCTGTACCCGTGAATTCTAACGTAATGCCCAGCTCGGCAGCAGACCATTCAATAAATTGACGCACGCTGTATTGAACACCAGTTGCAATCACAAAATCTTCAGGCTTGTCTTGTTGCAACATCATCCATTGCATACGTACATAGTCTTTTGCATGCCCCCAGTCACGTAAAGAATCTAAGTTACCCATATATAGGCACTGATCAAGACCTTGCGCAATATTGGCTAAACCACGGGTAATTTTACGGGTGACAAATGTTTCACCGCGGCGTGGAGATTCATGGTTAAACAAAATCCCATTACATGCAAACATGCCGTATGCTTCACGATAGTTGACTGCAATCCAGTACGCATAAAGTTTAGCTACCGCATATGGTGAACGTGGATGGAAAGGTGTGGTTTCTTTTTGTGGAATTTCTTGCACTAAACCATAAAGCTCAGACGTAGAGGCTTGGTAAAATTTAGTTTTCTTTTCTAAACCTAAGAAACGAATCGCTTCTAAAAGACGTAGTGTTCCAATAGCATCTACATCAGCAGTGTATTCAGGCGACTCAAATGATACCGCTACGTGAGATTGGGCACCTAAGTTATATACTTCGTCAGGTTGAACTTCCGCGAGAATACGCGTTAAATTTGATGAGTCGGTTAGATCACCATAATGTAAATGTAGACGTGCATGAGATTCGTGCGGATCTTGGTAGATATGATCAATACGTTGTGTATTAAATAAAGAAGAACGGCGTTTAATCCCGTGGACTTCATAGCCTTTTTCTAATAAAAATTCTGCAAGGTATGAACCATCTTGTCCTGTAATGCCTGTAATGAGCGCTTTTTTCATCATTAAATCCTAAATAAATTATCTAATTAAAATAAAAAATTAATTATCGCCAAATAAATCACGTGTATAAACTTTAGCTTTTACAGTTTCCAAATCTATATGCATGCGATTTGCCAAAATCACATCTGACTTAGATAGAAATTCTGTTAATTCACTATATAAAGTATAACCTTCAAATTGTGTAGTCTTTAACGTTGGCTCATATACTACGACTTCAATATTATACTCTTTCAACTCACGCATAATATCCTGTATGGCAGAATCACGGAAATTATCAGAGCCAGCTTTCATTGTTAAACGGTAAACCCCAACAATATTAGGACGTTTCTTCAGTATCTCTTTTACAATAAACTTTTTACGCGTTTTATTAGATTGAATAATGGCTTGAATTAAATTTTGAGGCACATCTTTATAATTTGCTAATAATTGCTTGGTATCCTTTGGTAAACAATAGCCGCCATAACCAAATGAAGGATTATTATAATGCTGCCCAATGCGCGGGTCTAATCCAACCCCACGCACAATATCAAAACTTTCTAAACCATGTTTTGCACAATAAGTATCCAACTCATTAAAATAAGCAACACGCATCGCCAAATAAGTATTTGAAAACAACTTCACAGCTTCAGCTTCAGTAGACTCCATACATAAAGTTGGAGCATTTTTCTCGACAGTTGCATTTAAATACAATTGTGCAATTGCTTCCCCACGCGCTGACTTTTCCCCAACGATTATTCGTGATGGATACAGATTGTCATAGAGTGCTCTGCCCTCACGTAAGAACTCAGGACTGAAGATGATTTGTTCAGTTTGAAATTTTGCTTTAATTTGTGCGGTATAACCCACGGGAATCGTAGATTTAATAATAATAGGAGCTGATGCATTAATCTGCAAAATATCTGAAATTACACTTTCAATCGATGATGTATCAAACGAGTTAGTATCTGAATCATAATTGGTCGGTGTTGCAATAATAATATAGTCCGCATCTTTATATGCAAGTTGCTTATCTGTCGTCGCTATTAAATTCAGATCTTGCTGTAAATATTTTTCGATATATTCATCTGCAATAGGGGAGATTTTTTGATTAATTTTTTCTACGCGTATTTGATCAATATCTAAACTAATGACATGATGTCCTGTGGCAAAAAGTACAGCATTCGAAAGACCCACATATCCTGTACCCACAATCGTTATTTTATGCATATAAAATAGCTCTTTAATAAAATTTTATTTCCAATCTAAAAGTTTAATTAGAAAGATAGATATAAAATATCAAAATAAATGACTTTAACATGACGAAATATCTACAATGATAGTGTAACAAATTAGAATAAAAACATTAACTAAATATGTTTTATCTAAAAATGATTGAGTTAAATTAAATAAATATATGAAAATAATAAATTTACTTAACTGTTAAAATTTTCAACTCTATATCCATCAACGTATTTTTTTAAAATCATAACCAGATCATTTTCATTTGCTCGAACATCACACTGCTGTAAATTCTCAAATACTGTACTTATTTCTGAAAATTCAAAATACTTTTCAAATGACTTCAAAATCCGTTCATGTTCAGTTTTCTCTATATTATCCGCATTAATCAACAACTCTTCATACAACTTCTCACCGGGGCGCAATCCGGTAAACTCAATTTCAATATCCCCCACCCCATGTTCATCCGCAGGACGGTAACCACTTAGTCGAATCATTTGTTTAGCCAAGTCAACAATTTTAACTGATTCACCCATATCCAATAAAAACACATCACCCCCAGTCCCCATAGCTCCTGCCTGAATTACTAACTGAGCAGCTTCAGGAATGGTCATAAAGTAGCGTGTCACTTCCGGATGCGTCACCGTGACCGGTCCGCCTTGAGCAATCTGCTTTTTAAATAACGGAACCACTGAACCCGATGAACCCAAGACATTGCCAAAACGTACTATACTGATTTGTGTTTGCGGTTTTGTTGCAGCCAAACCCTGACAGTACAGTTCTGCCATCCGTTTAGATGCCCCCATAACATTGGTCGGGCGCACGGCTTTATCGGTCGAGATTAAAACAAAGGTTTCCACCTTTTGGTTCACCGCAGCATCAACACTTCTTGCCGTACCAATCGAAGTGTTATAAATTCCTTCAAACGGGTTAGCTTCAACCAATGGCACATGTTTATAGGCTGCGGCATGATAAACGGTTTGGACTTGATATTCTGCAATAATACGTTCCAATTTTTGTTGATTTGTAACAGAACCTAAAACTGGAATCACTTGGATACCTGGATCTTGTAGTTCATGGTCAATCGAATACAAGGCAAACTCTGACATTTCAAACAAAACGAGGTACTTTGGCTGATGTTTCATAATTTGACGACAGAGTTCAGAACCAATCGAGCCCCCCGCCCCAGTCACCATCACCACTTTATTCTTGATATTTTTTTCTAAAAGTTCAGTTTTTGGAGGTACAGGATCACGGCCCAGTAAATCAATAATATCCACTTCACGGATATCAGAGACTTTGACTTGTCCATCGACCAATTGCGTAACACCTGGCAATTCCATAATTTTGACATCTGTCACTTCGAGTGACTCAATCATCTCTTTTTTACGGGCACGCCCTACTGAAGGCATTGCCAATAAAATTTCTTCAATCCCAAACTTACCTAATTTACTTTGAGCACATTTTGCTGAATAAATCTTTAAACCGCTTAAAGACTGCCCTTGTAATGATTTTTTATCGTCAATAAAACAAACGGGGAGATAATCATCAGAACGGTTTAAGGCTGCCGCAATTTGCTGTCCAGCAAGGCCTGCCCCATAAATAGCGACACGTTTACGGTTTTGTTTTTTGGCAAAGGTTTTGAGTGTTGCATAACGAATGACCGCACGACTCCACCACATGTATGAAAACAACATAAAGCCATACATGAGTGGAATACTCATCGGAATAAACGCGCCATCTATTTTTTTTAGGATATATAACGCTACAATCTGAATGAAGGTTCCGATGGAAATTCGCAGTAAATAGTCTTCATTAAAAGATCGGACAATCGCTTTATAGATACCGAGCAATGCGAACACCAAAATGCCAAACGCACCAACATACAAATACCATGCATCAAGTCCTTGCATTACCTGTACATTAGGGCGTGCCAAACGAATGGCATAAGCCAACCACATCATGAATGGCAGCATCAAAATATCCATCGTCACCAAAACGATTTGTTTTTGACGACGTGGTAAGGAAGCAATGGTGCGGATAATATCTTTCACAAAAGACTCGAAGCTGGACAGCATAAGATCAAGACGTGATTATACGCCATCAGCAATTTAGATACGTGAAATTACAGTTCGAATGACCGCTATTGTTTTTTGCATGCTTTGTTCAGACAAGGTTGGATGCACCAGAAACATCAGACTGTTTTCACCCAATTGCTGGGCATTGTGCAAACGCTGTTTAGGACGCCACGGTGTATCATCAAAAGCATGTTCCAAATAAACTTCTGAACATGAGCCACTAAAGCATGGCACACCCTGTGCATTGATCTCCGTCATGATGCGGTCACGTGACCAGCCTTCAGGTAGTACATCGGCATTGACCTGCACATAACATTTATAAGCGGCATGCACATAATCAGCGGAAGGTTTAGACACAGTAAAATACGGACTATTTTCAAAAGCAGCTTGAATACGTGCCATATGGGCATTGCGTTTTGCTGTCCAATCCGGCATCTGTTTCAGCTGGAGTCGTCCAATCACTGCCTGCATTTCCATCATGCGCCAGTTGGTGCCAAATGAATCATGTAACCAGCGGAATCCTGGTGGATGCTGCGTATTGTAGACGCTGTCAAAGTTTTTGCCATGATCTTTATAGGACCACATTTTTTTCCAAAGTGCTTCATCATTGGTGGTGACCATGCCGCCTTCACCGCCCGTGGTCATGATTTTGTCCTGACAGAAGGACCATGCGCCAATATGACCAATCGAGCCAGCAGATTTGCCTTTATACATTGCGCCATGCGCCTGAGCGCAGTCTTCAATCACATAGAGGCCTTTTTCCTCGGCCAATTGCATGATCGGGTCCATATCGCACATCCAGCCGGCCAGATGTACGCAGATAATCGCTTTGGTATTTGGGGTCAGCACCTCTTCAATGGTACGGAGTGAAATGTTTTGTGAATCCAGTTCAACATCGGCAAAAACCGGATTGGCCCCGGCTATCACAATTGAACTTGCAGATGCTAAAAAGGTGCGTGAGGTGACAATCACATCATCATCCTGACCAATGCCCAGTGCTTTTAAAGCCAGATCCAGCGCTACAGTGCCATTCGCCACAGCCACGGCATAATCCGTTCCGGCAAATTGTGCAAATTCCTTTTCAAATTCACGACATTCCTGACCGGTCCAGTAATTCACTTTATTGGATAAAAGGACTTTTGAAACCGCATCTGCCTCTGCTTGCGTGAAACTTGGCCACGGCTCAAATGCACTGTTTAACATGGAATTTTCCTAGCTTTAAATTCTATCTGGATTTAACGATACGCGCCGGATTGCCCACCACGGTAACGCCAGCCGGCACACTTTTGGTCACCACGGCGCCCATACCGACAATCGCACCACGACCGATAACCAAAGGTTGATCGGGGCTGCCCTGCTTGATCATGGCACCGGCACCAATGTAGGCGTGGTCTTGAATATGAATATTGCCGTTGCATTTTACCCCTGGTGCAAAGGTAACGAAATCCCCAATCACGCAATCATGCTCGACATAGCTGTATAAATTGGCGTGGAAGCATTTTCCAATTTTAATATTCGAGGTAATAGTCACAAATGGACTCAAGGCTGCACCAGCTGCAATCTGGACATCATCCATCAGCACCACATTATCTGCCATAACCGACCAGAGCTGAATACCATCCGCTTCCAGGCGATTGGCGATTTTTTCACGCACCTGGCTATTGGCAATTGCAATCAGCACCTGTTTTTGCACAGCGGGTTCAACCAGAAAGCTGGCATAGTTCATGGCACGATGAGCATTGACCGTGGTGATGGCAGTCTGTGCATCATCAATAAAAACAATTTCAGATCGGTCCTGTTCACGGGCCAGTTGCTGCCGCGCCACCGGCATCAGGCTACGCCCACAGCCTGAAGCCCCATATATGGCATAGAGTTTATTCATTTTTCTGTTCCGGTGTGCCGGTAAATTTTGTCATGGTTGCCTCGCCTTCGGCACTGATGTCATCCTTGGCCAGCACTTTTTTCACGGTTTTCAGCATAATTTTAAAGTCCAGCCACAGCGACTGATTTTCGACGTACCAGGTATCCAGCTTGAATTTTTCTTCCCAGCTGATGGCATTACGCCCATTGACCTGTGCATAACCGGTAATACCCGGACGCACATTATGGCGCTTGGCCTGCTGGCTATTGTATAAAGGCAGATATTCCATTAACAGTGGCCGTGGTCCAACGATACTCATCTCACCTTTAATTACATTCCACAGTTCCGGCATTTCATCCAGACTGCTTGAACGCAGCATTTGACCAAATGGGGTGAGACGCTCACTATCGGGTAATGGATTTCCGTTTTCATCCACTGCATCTTTCATGCTGCGAAACTTGATCATTTCAAAGGGTTTGCCATGCAGCCCCGGACGCACCTGGCGGAACAGCACCGGTGAGCCTAAATTTTTACGCACCTTATAGGCCACAAACAGATATAACGGAGACAGCAGCAGCAAGGCCGTCGAGGCAATCACCACATCCAGAACACGCTTTAACATTCATTTCACCCGTTTGATCTATTCAAGATCGGTCCAACGTCTATTCACCAAGCCACCCGGATTGTTCATATGCAACACTTTTGCATAATTGCCCGCAGCGGTGGCACCTTCTGGAATATCCTTGGTGACGACACTGCCCGCGCCAATCGTTGCATTGGAGCCAATTTTAACCTGGTTCACAATACAGACCTGAGGACCGATATAAACATTATCACCAATTTCGGCAGCCTGACGCCCCCCATTCGCACCAATGGTGCTAAATTGCGACAAATTTACATTATTCCCAATGACGGTTGAAGGATTGACCACCAATGGCCCACCATGACCGATATACAAGCCATAGCCAATCTTTGTGGTGAGGTGAATATCAATGCCGTATTGCTTTTTCTTGTAATAATAAATAGGATAGGCAAATTTTGCCCACATGGATTTTGCGCTGGCGAGTCGCAACCAGACTGAAAAGTTAAAACCACGATTAAACAAATAGTTTTTTAAAAAGAGTTTAAAACTGATCTTTCCGGTATAGCGATACAAGTCACTTTTAATGTATTTCACGATCATAAGACCATCTCTGAATTATTTATCCTGTCCAGCCGATTCATCTTGGTCATGGCTTAGCAATGATCTGCATTTCTGTCAGCATATGCCGGTTCACTTGATGCACATCATATTTATTGAGTACCATTTCACGGGAACGCTGTCCCATATAGGCAATCAGCTTGGGATCTTCAATAAAATACTGCATCGCCTGTACCAGATCATCGACCGATTTCACCGCCACCAGATAGCCATTTACGCCATTACTCACCGTTTCACGACAGCCCGGTGCATCGGTGGTAATAATGGCTCGACCCATTGCCATGGCCTCCAGCACGGTCCGTGGGGTTCCTTCCCGGTAAGAAGGCAATACATAGACCGAACTTGCTGCGATGGCCGGACGTACATCACCCAGTTTACCCCAATACTTCACGGTTTTTTCCTGTACCCAGGTATCAAGCTCAGCTTGCGAAATCACAGAAGGATTGTCATCAATCCAGCCGACCAGATGAAATTCCGTTTCAGGATATTGGGCCTTGATGATGCTGGCTGCTGCGGCATATTCACGCACGCCCTTATCTCCCAGTAATCGGGCAATCAATAGAAATGAGGCTTTCACCTGTCCTTCTTCATTTAGCGGTAAAGGCATGAGCTCAAAATCCTGCACATTCACCCCTGAACCATTGACCACCACGGTTGGCTTGTTTGCAGGCAATAGCTGCATGTCCTGAAAGAGTTTTAAATCATCCGGATTCTGGAAAAACACCTTATGGGCATGTTTTAAAGCCTGGGCATATAAGCCATGCACCAGTTTTTGAAAAAAGCTGCGTTTGCCCGATTCAATATTTTGAAAGGCATAACCCAGCCCGGTAATCAAGGCAAAACGCTGTGGTACCCGCGCCAGCCATGCAGCCAATGTCCCGTAAATCACCGGTTTAATGGTATAGCTCAGCACTATGTCCGGCTGAATCTGGCGGATCATCTGATACAGGGTTTGCAGCAACTTGAGATCGGCCAGTGGATTGGTGCCCGCGCGCTGCATGGGGATGCCATGCACCTGATAGCCCAACTGCTGCAACTGTTTTAATTCATCAGGAAAATCCGTCAGGTCCGGTGCAAACACATGAATTTCATAACCTTGAGCATGAATCGCTTCTAACAGTTTGCCTCTAAAATTCAATGCTGAAGGCAGATAGCTACAAATCATCAAAAACTTCATGCACCTTGTCTCCACATGTCCAGATACTGCTGACTCACGCTTTCAATACTAAAATGTTGTTCCACCCGTGCACGAGTGGCTTGTTTCAACTGTAATTTTTCCACCTGGCTAGAATGGACATAATCCAAAATAGCATTGGCCAGTGCCTCCGGATCGCGTGGCGGCACAATAGCACCCAGCTGATCGACAATATATCTGGCATCGCCCACATCGGTACTGATACAAGGCAGACCGGATGCCATGGCTTCGACCAGAACATTGGGAAAACCTTCAGTAATTGAAGTCATCAAAAAGGCATCCACCGACTGATAAAATGCTGGCATATCGGAAACCTGATCGAGCAAATGGACTTTGTTTTCATCTAGCCCAAATTGTTCAAACAGGGCTTTCACTTCGGGATTCTCTAAGTTTGCCCCACTGCCAGCAATTTTAAAAATAATCGGCTGATCTTTCAGTTTTGCCAGAGTCGCAAAAAGATAGGGATAGCCTTTTGCCGTATGATAACGCCCGGCAAAACCAATCACGCAGGGTTCATGCAATTCAGGGTTGGGCTGGAATGTGTCCAGAAACACGCCATTGGCAATCACATACTGATGAGCATTTTGAAAGCCAAAATCGCCATGTTGCTGTTTGGATGAATGTGCACAGTAAATAATAGCACTTGGCTGTTTTGATAAAATCTTGCTTAAGCCTAATGCAATTTTGGTGCTGATCGATTCATCTTTCGGTGACGAAAGCGAATGATGAATGCCCCACACCACATTCGGCTTTTGCGCTAACCCTATGACACTTAAACTGGTCAACGCATTAGCATGATACATCCAACATTGCACAGTTTTCGGTTGCAATTGTTTCAGTAGCGTTCGTAGTTTTTTGATGATACCAAGTGTGCTAATGCCATTCCAACCTAAAGCATAATGTGACTGACAACGATCAAGCGTAGTTTGATAGATATCCGAAGTTTTCATCAAGCTGATAATTACATGCTGATATTGATCCTCGGTATATTGAATCAGACGAGCCAACATCATCTCTGCCCCACCAACCCCAGCAAAATTAGTGATGACATGTACCATTAACGGCTTACTCATGATGATGACTCCATCATGTTCAAATACTGTTTCAGCACGGTTTGCTTATAAAACTGCTGAATATGGGCTTCGAAATCTGCATTTGAATATTGCATATAATCCGCAAAAATCGCCTGTTGCATCGCTTGGGTGAACCCTGCTTGATCATTACACTCAACCAATAAGCCAAATTTAGAGTTGTCTAAAATCTCCATTGGCCCACTTGGGCAATTGGTACTGACAACTTTGACTTTGGATGCCAATGCTTGAATCAACACACCCGGTAAACCTTCCCAATTGGAGCTCAATACAAACAGTGAAGCATATTTAAAATAAGCATACGGGTTCGAATCAAAACCAGGTAAATCGACTACCTCGGTTAAGCCAAGTTCAGCAATTAAAGCTTCAAACTCTGACCGCAGTTCACCCTCACCTAAAATAATCAGGCGTGTACCCAGATGCTGATCATGCAAAGTTTTAAAAGAGCGAATCAGAAAGTCAAAGTTCTTGGCTTCTGTTAAACGTCCCACTGCCAAAATGACTCTATTCGTATCATTGAAAAATCTGTGGGTCACAGGTACTTTCAGTTTTTCAAAATAGGCATCATCGAGCACAGGGTTGTAAATGGTGCTCAGGTTATTTTTTTTATAACTGTAATATTCACAGAAATCTGCTTCAACGCCTTTAGAGACACAGATCACTTGCTGTGCCATCGGATACGTCCAATTGACCAAAATTTTTAGTACAAACTTAGCAATACCCTGTAATTTCATATTTTTCGACGGCGTGGAAACTTCACGGAAGATCAACCGGGTGTTCACTCCCGCTATTTTTTTGGCAATGCCTGCTACAATATTGGTATGAGTTTGGGTGGCAACAAGGCAATCATATTGTTCAGCTTTCATTTTTATTTTTAATGAGGTGATGCTGTTCATCACTCGACCACAATTAAAATTAATTAACTCAATTTTAGGGCTGACTTCTGGCAATAGTTTGGCTTTATCACCATGCAGATCACACACGCCCAAATGGATCTTCAGCCCTTGTTCGGCAAAGCAATTGGCCAGTTGAATGACCGTACGTTCTGCACCGCCACCGCCCAAGCTTGGCAAAAAGAACATGACTTTATTCAACATAATGCGACCTAAATAACATGAAATGGGAAAATATTAGTTTGAGGTTTTTGAGGCTTGAATCGCCATGGCACGTTCCACACGTGCACGGTAATCCGTGATGCCGACCAAGTCACTATCACTGGCGCAGGTGCTTTGAATTTTGGCTTGATAATCAGCAAAACTCGACACGACTTTGGCAGGTACACCAATCGCCACACTATGGTTAGGAATATCTTTGGTGACCACCGAACCTGCGCCAATCACCACATTAGAGCCAATGGTGACACCAGGCATGATAATCGTATTTACCCCAATAAACACATGCGAGCCAACCTGAATTGGGGCAAAACGTTGATAGCGTTTACCGTGCTCATCTTTAACCAAACAGGTACTGCCATCATGGGTAATAAACTTTACGCCTGAAGTCACGGTAACATGATCACCCATTGAGATTAAAAACGGTTCTGAGCCCCAATTTTTAATATAAATTCGGCAGTTTTCACCGACCTTTACTCCCTTTTTACGTGCATATGCCACACTGCCTTTGGACATAAAATACGCCAAATCAAATAGCTGTCGAAAAGCAGAAACAAGAAATGCCATATACATGACCTATGTCAGGTTGTAAAAAGGAGGAAAAATCGCTGAATATTTTACGCTGAAAAATCGCTTTAAGATATGAAAGTCCAAGTCACATGAAACTTGTTTTAAAGTGCTTTAATTTTTTTGACGGGGCTACCCACATAAACCCCAGCATCATCCAATGGTTTAGACACCAAACTACAGGCACCAATCACGCTATTGCTTGGAATGCTGACACCATCTAAAACTGTCACTCGTGCGCCAAGCCAAATGTTTTCACCTAGGCTGACACCGAGTTTGGTAATCGCATCTTTGACCAAAACATCAGGCTCACCAAATTTATGATTACTCGCAATAATAATACTTTGCGTGCCAATACGCGTGTTATCGCCAATCGTCACACCACCACAACCATTGATATAAGAATTGCAGTTGATGCTGACATCTTTGCCAAGTGAAACCTTGCCACCAAAGCATTTGATATAGCAGTTTTCACCAATAAAACTGTTGTCGCTAATCTCTAGCACTGCACCATGTTCAACAATTAAGCTGACATGATCACCAATATAGACATTGTTACCGATCTTGACTTGTCCACGAATATCCACCGTACAGCCTTTACCGAAATAGCGAAATTTAGTGCCAAAAGCGAGGTTATAAAATTGCTGACGACATTGCGCAGTGAACCAATTCATCAGTTTTAATAGTTTAAAAAACATCAGTTTTTGTTTCTCCACACCACAAATAAAATGGCAAAGTTATAGATGATCAGCGCCACAGGCACTGCCAACAACATATAAACTTTATTGTCGAATAAAACATACAGCCCTGCAAATAATGCAAACTTAATGATCAGCTCCACAATTTGCAATTTAAACAATACTTGGCTGTTGCGCTTAGCAATTAAAAAAGCCGAGCTGGGTGGATTACAGAAAATCGCCCAATAGCCCAAGGCTAAAATTTGGAAATAGCTTGAGATCCCTACCCATTCACTGCCAAAAATCCATAAATAAACAGATTCAGGCAGAATAAAAAATACAGCAAATAAAGGCAGTGAAACCAGACTAAGCAGCACACTCGCCTTTAAGGCATTTTGATTTGAATTCGTGGTTTTAAATTGACGAATAAAGAATTGACGCAAGGTTTGCGAAATCAGATTAATTGGTACACGCAAAGTCCGTTCGACAATGGCATAGAAACCCATTGCCTGTACACCCACAAAATGCGACACCACATAATACGGCAAGTTATGCGAAAAACTATTCAGCAAAGCATGTGGTGTATTCGCATAGATGAAATCTTTGTAATTTTCAAATGCCTGCCAGCTGACTTGATACAGTTGATGTTTCAATACATAAATTAACACCGCCACAATCATAATGATCGAACTGACGTTATAGCTGTTGACCAAGCTGATTTGCATGATGAGTGGCAAAGACAGTTGAACCGCCACGACGATTGCACTTCTAAAAATATTTAAGCCTGCACAGAAATATTCTTTATGCGCGGAAAATTGATAATTATACAGACTTTGAATCAGCGTATTGGCAAGTACGCCAGTCGCCACGGCACAACCCATTTCAATATTGAAAAGAAAGCTGATGACGATGCCACTAACAATAGCAATAACAGTTGAGAATACAGCCCCTTCAAAAATCAGGCTTTTTTTATACTGTTCCTCAGCGACCAATAAAGCTTGATCAAGACGTAAATTCGCCACCGTGGATAAAACACTGACAATCGCTAAGGCAATCCCATACCCACCAAAGTCTGCAACAGAATACAGACGCGTTAAAACAGGAAGTGCGATAAATGTCATTATCGCACCTGCCAGTAAACTTAAGGTAATCAGCCCAATCGACTGATACTTTGCGAACAGTTTCGCAATCATCTGTTCAAGATCATTTTAAATTGTTGACGTACCAACGCATCGCAAGTTGAATGCCTTCAGCAATTTTAAACTCAGGCGCATAACCTAAATGCTCTTGAATTTTGGCAATACTCGCTTGTGAATGACGCACATCGCCAGCACGGAAATCACGGTACACCGGATCACGCTCAAACTGCACATCATTTTCCGCAAGTGCAGATTGAATGGCACGATATAAGTCATTCAATGTGGTACGGTCACCGACTGCGACGTTATAGACCTGATTTTTAGCCTCGTCCGATGCCGTTGCCGCCAAAATATTGGCTTGCACGGTGTTGTCGATAAAGCAGAAGTCACGACTGGTTTCACCATCACCATTGATAAAAACATCTTCGCCAGCAATCATGGATGCCGTCCATTTTGGAATCACCGCTGCATAAGCACCATTTGGATCTTGGCGTTTACCAAACACGTTAAAGTAACGCAGACCAATCGCTTTAAAACCGTAGCTACGTGCAAATACATCGGCATATAGCTCATTGACATATTTCGTTACCGCATACGGTGACAATGGGTTACCAATGTTTTCTTCCACTTTTGGCAATGCAGGGTGATCGCCATAGGTTGAACTACTGGCCGCATAAGTAAAGCTTGCCACGCCGGCATCACGCGCCGCAGTCAGCATATTTAAAAAACCGCTGATATTGGTGTCATTGGTGGTAATCGGGTCGGCAATTGAGCGTGGCACCGAACCCAGCGCTGCTTCATGCAGAACATAATCCACACCTGTGCATGCTTTTTGACAATCTGCAAACTGACGAATATCCCCTTCAATAAAGCGGAACTTCGCCCATTGTTCAGCCGTCACCAAACTTTGCACTTCATCAAGATTGTACTGATGACCTGTGGCAAAGTTATCTAAACCCACCACCGTTTGATTCAGCTTCAATAATGTTTCTAAAAGGTTTGAGCCAATAAAACCTGCAACACCTGTGACCAGCCATGTTTTCGGCTCGGCTTGAAGTTGCTCACATACCTGTTGATATTGATTCATGCAGTATGTCCTCTTACAAACGAAGGTCAGATTCAGACTGACTCAGTACATATTTCAAGTCATACAGCACATGGTTTGCCTTACCGAGCGCACGAATTTCTTCCACACCCATTGCCTTAAATTGCTCATGAGCAACCGCCAAAATCACAGCGTCATATTGACCATTTTCAAGTGTTTGTACTGAGGTAATGCCATATTCATGCTCCGCTTCTGATGCATCCACCCATGGGTCATAGACATCGGCTTGAATGTGATATTCCTGAAGCTCATGTACAATGTCAATAATTTTGGTATTGCGAATATCTGGGCAGTTTTCTTTAAAGCTTAAGCCCAAGACTAAAACTTTCGCACCTTCGACCTGAATCTTTTTCTTGATCATACCTTTAACAAGCTGAGTCACGACATAAGCACCCATGCCATCATTTAAGCGACGCCCCGCTAAAATAATTTCAGGATGGTAACCAATCGACTGCGCTTTATGGGTTAAGTAGTACGGATCGACCCCGATACAGTGACCACCCACCAGACCAGGACGAAATGGCAAGAAGTTCCATTTCGTCCCTGCAGCTTGGAGTACTGCTTCTGTATCAATATCCATTTTATTAAAGATCACGGCAAGCTCATTGATCAGCGCAATATTGACATCACGTTGTGTGTTTTCAATGACCTTGGCCGCTTCAGCCACTTTAATGCTTGGCGCTTTGTGCGTGCCTGCTTCAATGATCAGGTTATAGACTTCATCGACAAAGTCAGCAACTTTAGGCGTTGAACCTGAGGTAATTTTAAGAATATTGGTGACACGGTGCAGTTTATCACCTGGATTAATGCGCTCAGGGCTATAGCCTGCAAAGAAGTCTTGGTTAAATTTCAAACCTGACACTTCCTCTAATACAGGAATACAGGTTTCTTCTGTCGCCCCCGGATATACAGTCGACTCATATACCACAATATCACCTTTTTTCAGCACTTTTCCAATGCTTTGCGATGCCTTAATAAGCGGTGTTAAATCAGGTTGTTTATATTCATCAATAGGGGTAGGAACTGTCACAATATAAAAATTACAATCATTGATATCTTCCAAATTCGCGCTATAAGTCAGCTGTGTTGATTGTGCTAGCTCTTCAGAACACACTTCTAGGGTATGGTCACGACCGCTACGCAACTCATCAATTCGTTTTTGATGAATATCAAAGCCCACAACCGGAACTTTTTTACCAAATTCAACAGCTAGCGGTAAACCGACATAACCCAATCCAATAATGGCAACTTTCACTTCCGAGAGCTGTAGCATCAATCTAAACCTTATATTTTGATGAATTTAATAATATAAACTAAAGTGATAAATGGAGTCATTGTTAAACAACCTGAATCACAGATAAGAAATTATCTTGGAGAAAAGGAAATCAAAAACTATTAGGGAAATACCATACCACTTATGTCTTCAGCGACAGGAATCAATTTTACATATTTCTGCTGCATGATCGATGACTTTTTTAAAAAAAATGAAGTAGCCGAGAGGGAGTTCTTAAATACAACGGAAAAACGTTCGAGAATATGATCTTCTCAATTGAAAGTTTCAGAAACCGTATTTATCGCCATTTGATATAAATACTCTGACTTCAATAGCACCAAGGCATTTTCTTTTCATTAAGGCAGAATCCCCGTCAACTCTTTCAATATTTACCATGTTACCAACGGATAGTTTATCTCTTCAGAGCACCTTGGCATTACATGCTTTACATTTTGTCTTAATAAAAGACTGTCAGAGCCATTATTCAGGGATAGATTCGGCTACGATACCTATATGTAAAAATCAATGCATTCAATAATAAAATCCATGGCAGCGCTTGTGAACCGTACCGGGTTTGTCGGAGACCACTTTTCTTGAGATGAGAAGCATTGCTTCGCAAGACGTAGCGAAGCGTAGTGTCCCGATGAAAAAAGTAAAATATACCCCTGAAATCAGAGAAAGAGCGGTTCAATTATTGATTGAATTCGAGAAAGATTATCCTTCTACTTGGGCTGCAATCACAGCTATTGCAGCTAAGATTGGTTGTACGCCTGAAACACTTCGTATTTGGTATCAGAAATATTCAGATCAACAAAATCCTGTCAAAGTACAACAGATATCTGATCAAGAAAAAATGAAGCAAATGGAGCGTGAAATCAAAGAATTAAAGCGTGCCAATGAAATTTTACGTAAAGCAGCCGCTTTTTTCGCCCAGGCGGAGCTCGACCGCCCACACAAATAATGGTGGATTTTATCCATAATAATAAAGAGCTGTACGGAGTCGAGGCGATTTGTAGAATTTTACCGATCGCACCTTCAACCTATTACCGGACTCTAGATCTCTGCGATGAGAAGCATTGCTTCGCAAGGGAACATCGAGCAAAGCGAGATTTACATGACTTGCATCATGCTGAGGAGATTAAACGAATTTGGAAGGAAAGTTCAGGTCGGTATGGTGTACGTAAAGTCTGGCAAAAACTGAAACGTGAAGGCTATATTATTGCACGCTGTACTGTTGCTCGATTAATGAAAAAGCTAGGTATACAAGGTGTTTGGCGAGGTAAGAACAAACAAACCACCCGTAGCCGAGATGACCTAAAACGAGCAGATGATTTAGTGAAACGTAATTTTACTGCTGATCATCCTGACCAACTGTGGGTCAGTGACTTTACGTATATTCAAACAAATTCAGGCTGGGTCTATACCGCCTTTATTATTGATGTGTTCTCACGAGCAATTGTTGGATGGAAAGTATCTACACGGATGAATACAGATATGGTGCTCGATGCACTTGAGCAAGCATTGCACGATCGAGGCATGCCAAAGAATGTGATTCATCATTCCGATAGAGGTGTTCAATATCTTTCTATTCGCTATACCAATCGTTTAGAAGCTGCAAATTTACGAGCATCAGTCGGTACAACTGGTGATTCATACGATAATGCTTTGGCTGAAACGGTGAATGGCTTATACAAAACAGAGGTGATTGAATATCTAAAAGCAGATTGGCAAGGTTTAGCAGATGTACAACTTGCGACACTAAACTGGGTAGATTGGTTCAATAAAAAGCGTGTACACAGTGCACTGGGTTATGTATCGCCTTTTGAGTTTGAAGCAATGTACTATGATAAGATTAACCCGTTAGGTCAGGTGGCCTAACTTAAATAAAAAAGTCTCCGACAAACCCGGTACGGTTCAATGTATTTCATCCGCAGATTATGCACGAATGCCAAGAAATCTGGAGTGTAAATATTAACCAAAAAAAAGATCATTTTTTGATTTATGAAAGAGATCTAATATTCTCCTAAAAATCTTCGAGCATTTAAATCGGCTTGCTATCAATCATCTACTATTCAGATAAAATCAGATACATTTTGTTATAATAAAATCAAAGTTCTCAGGTAGAATATCGCAGATTTAACGAATTAAATATTAAAACCGGGATTTCATGTGCGACAAATTCAACTGGCTTTTTTACTGACTTGCGGTCTCACTTTGACTGGCTGTGCAGTGACCTCTGGTCTGCAAACTTATGATTTACCGGTAGAAGGTGTTTATCAAACCGAACTCGGCACTTCAGTCAATGTGATTAAACTCACTCAAGACTCTATGCTGGCCGTTCAGCCTGCTGTACAAAACATTCAACAAGACTATGCCCATTTGTTTAGCACCCCGCATCGTAGCTACAGCCTGAGTCCGGGTGATATCCTGTCCATCTATTTATGGGCCTATCCGGAAATGACCCCGCCAAGCAGCACCATTAGCAGTGACCAATCTGCCCAGGCTAACGGTTATCAGATTGACTCACAGGGCTATATCCAGTTTCCAATTATTGGCCGCTACAAGGCTGCGGGCAAATCCCTGACTCAAGTCAACCGCGAGTTGCGCAGTCAGTTGACCCGTTATTTAAAAACTCCGGATGTCATTGTACGGGTTCTGTCCTATCAGGGTCAGCGCTACTCCGTTCAGGGCAATGTCATCAAAGGCGGTCAGTTTTATTTAAGCGATCAGCCGGTAAGTGTCTATACGGCCTTGGGCATGGCCGGTGGTGTCAATGCACAACAGGGAAATAATGCTTCCATTACCTTGGTTCGTCAGGGACAGACCTATACCCTGAATACGGTAGAACTGGAAAAAGCAGGTTTTTCACTGCATAACTTGCTGATCCAGCCAAATGACACTTTATATGTGAACAATCGCGAAAATCAAAAAATCTATGTCATGGGTGAATCTGGCAAAAACCAGTCCTTGCCACTGCGCGATCAGGGGATGAGTTTAAGTGATGTATTAGGTGAAAGTTTAGGCCTAAATCCACTTTCTGCTAGCCGCAGCAAGATTTATATCGTGCGCAGTCAGCCAAATGCTGTTCACACTGAAGTTTATCACATGGACCTGAGCAGTATTGCCGACTTCGGTCTGGCCAACCAGTTCAAGATGCGCAGCAATGACATTGTCTATGTCGATGCTTCAGGTCTGGCACGCTGGCAACGTGTCGTGAACCAGGTGATTCCGTTCTCGAATGCACTTTATAACCTGGATCGTTTGGGGCAATAATGCAGATTAAACATATTTTAGTGGTCTGTATTGGCAATATCTGCCGTAGCCCTATGGCCGAATACTTTTTAAAACAACAGTATCCGCATTTACAGATTGAATCTGCCGGTATTGCGGGCATGGTAGGACATGCAGCAGATGAAAAAGCCAGTCTGTGCATGCAAAGTTTGGGCATTGATATGAGCCCGCATGTGGCTCGAAAACTGAATGCCGAGATGATTAAACAGGCCGATCTGGTTCTGGTGATGAGTCAAAACCAACAAAAACATCTGGAACAGACTTGGCCTTTTGCCAAAGGCAAAACTTTCCGTTTAGGGCACTGGCAAGCCAGGAATATCGCTGACCCTTATCAGCATGACCAAGCTGTATTTGATGATACCTGCCAGTTAATACAGAGCTGTATTGCTGACTGGAAAAAATATATTTAAATTTGAAATCAAGATTATGAGCCAAAATAGCAACACTGAAGATACGATAGACTTAAAAGAATTATTTTTTTCACTCATTGCCCAGTGGAAGCTGATTACGCTGTGTGTCATCTTAAGCGTGATCTGTGCTTTGCTGTATTTAAGAGTTACCCCGGATACCTATTCGGTTGATGCTCTGGTACAGGTTGAAGAAAGCAAAGGAGCTTCTGCTGCCTTATTGGGTGATTTATCCAATATGATTGAGCAAAAGCAACCGGCTCAGGCAGAAATAGAACTGTTAAAATCGCGACTGGTACTGGGTTCTGCCATTCAGGCTTTAAATCTGGATCTCCGCATTGCTGGAACTGAAAACAGCTTTACGAATCGTTTAGTGTCACCGCATGACTATCAAAGCGAATACAACAAAACATCTGTTCTGTTTAAAGATAATGCTAAATCCTTTGATATCCGTCGGTTTGAAGTGCCGGCTTATTTTCATGACAAAAATTTACGTCTTGACTTTCAGCAGGATAAATACACTTTAACCAATCCGGTCACAGAACAAGTGGTCTTCTCTGCCCCATTAAATCAGCCTAGTGAATTGCAGTCTGAACATGGTCAGTGGAAAGTTGCCATTTATAGCCAGGACCAGTTCAATGCACCTTATCTTGTTCAAAAGCAATCTCTGCCCGCTGCGGTAAAATCAATTCTTGCCAATTACTCGGTTGCAGAAAAAGGCAAAATGACCGGTGTATTAGGCCTGAATTATCAGGGTACTGACAAACAGCATATCACTGAAGTTCTCAATGCCATTCTCGCTGCCTATAGCGAGCAAAATATTGAACGTCGTTCTGCAGAAACGGCACAAACTCTTAAGTTTCTGGATGAACAATTGCCTGAATTGCGCCAGCAACTGGATGTAGCTGAGCGAGAATTCAATACTTTCCGTCAGCAATTCAACACAGTCGATGTCACCAAAGAGTCGGAACTGTATCTGACCCAAAGTATTAGCCTGGAAACCCAAAAAGCGCAGCTCGAACAGCAAGTGGCTGAGGCTTCTGCCAAATACACCAATGAACATCCGGTGATGCAGCAGATGAATGCACAACTGGCTGCCATCAACAAAAGAATTGCTGAACTGGAAGGGACTTTAAAGCAGCTACCAGACCTGCAACGCCGATACTTACAACTGTTCCGCGAAGTTGAAGTGAAACAGCAGCTCTATACGGCACTGTTAAACTCTTATCAGCAGCTACGAATTGCCAAGGCTGGTGAGATTGGTAATGTGCGTGTAGTGGATACTGCCGTTGAACCACTAGAACCGATCAAACCGAAAAAACTGCAAATCCTGATTTTATCCATCTTCTTGGGCGGTTTCCTGGGTACCTTGCTGGCACTGCTACGCAACATGCTACGTTCAGGCATTAAAGATTCCAGTCAAATTGAAAATGAACTAGATTTGCCGGTATATGCAACAGTACCTCGCTCGCCTGTCCAAAATGGCTATATCAAGCTGGCCAAGAAGAAAAAATATATTCCTATCCTGGCGGTTAAAAACAGTGATGATATTGCGATTGAGAGTCTGCGCAGTATGCGTACTGCCATTCACTTTGCCTTGGGCAATGCACGAAACAATATTGTGATGATTTCTGGGCCTGCACCAGAAGTGGGTAAATCTTTTATCTCGACCAATCTGGCTGCAATTTTGGCACAAGGTCAAAAACGTGTACTCTTGATTGATGCGGATTTACGTCGCGGTTATATCCACAAATACTTTAATCAGACACCTCAACCGGGTCTGTCCGAGTATTTAAATAAGCAAGTCAATTTAAATCAGGTCATTAAAGCAACTGATATACCAGGATTAGATCTATTGACTCGGGGTAAAAGCCCGGTGAATCCATCCGAGTTACTCAGTACTCCATTATTTGGGGAAATGCTGACTCAGTTATCCAGTCAATATGATCACATCCTGATTGATACCTCACCGATTCTGGCAGTCACTGATGGGATTATCATCTCGCAACATGCAGGTGTGAATTTGTTGATTGCACGTTATGCACAGACTCAGATGAAAGAGCTGGAATTAACCGTCAATCGCTTTGAACAGGCTGGCGTCAAGGTCAATGGCGTGATTTTGAATGATATTCAGCGTTCAAGTGCAGGCTATGGCTATGGCTATGGCTATGGCTATAATTATGCCTATGGCTATAAAGCTTCAAAAGACAAGGATTGAGCTAGCACAGATAAAAAATTGCTATCAAGGGAATAATCAACACTATAGCGCTTCAAACAGATTTGGAATCATTCAATTTAAATCTGTTTGAAGCTTTTTTATATTTTTCTAAGTAATGAATATCATTGTATCCAGAACAGCCGCACACATCATTTGATTCCTCACGTGCAATATTGCTTTGAAACCCAACCATTATTGACTAGGAAATACATGCTTCAACCAGCGTCAGCAATAATCAATTTTTTGATCACATTATTTTACTTCTTTTGTAAATAAAGGAGTTTCAGGCATGTTTTTTCCCGAAAACCGCGCAGCACCAACTTCCTGATTAGGAGCATTAATTCCCTCTTGGCTCAACATCACTTGAGCTGTTTTAAACATGATTTTAAAATCTAACCACATATTATGCTGTTCAACATATTGTATATCTAATGCAAATTTTTCTTCCCAGGATAAATTATTGCGCCCACTTACCTGAGCAAGCCCTGTCATACCAGGTTTAACTTCATGCCGTCGCATTTGTTCATCAGTATAATGTTCAAGAAATTCTTTCATTTGAGGCCGCGGTCCAACAATACTCATCTCTCCTTTCAAAACATTAATCAGCTGTGGCATTTCATCTAAACTGCTAGAGCGTAACTTTTGTCCAAATGCAGTAATACGAAACTTATCTGGTAAAGGATTGCCCTCTTTATCTACGGCATTCCGCATAGAACGAAATTTAATCATTTTAAATAATTGACCATTTTTACCCGGTCGTTCTTGATAAAAGAGAATAGGTGAACCCAAATTTTTTCGTACTTTATAAGCGATGATAATAAAAACCGGGAATAATATAAGCAAAGCCATGAATGCAATCACTATATCAACCACTCGCTTAGATATCTCCCTTTTACTTCTCATTAAATCAGCAATAGAATAAAAATAAATTTGAGGCGTGAAAGATTCTTTTGATATCCAATTATCTTCATGCACAAAATGTCTAGATTTTATTTTACCCATTTTATCTAATTGATCTTTTTTTGAAGAAAATTTTATTATTTTACTTTTACACTCTCCTTTATTTTTAGAATATTTTTTTAATATAATAGTATTTTTTCTATCAGATAAAGGCTTATATATTAAAATAGTATTTTCTTCATTATTTTTGATCTTAGCTTTTTCTTTTTTTAGATACATTAATAAACACCTCGATATGTCTATTTTTTATTAATCATATCAAGGGTTTTATTTCTTAAGTAGCAATATATCTTAGATGGAATTATCGACCTAAAAATAATCTTATATTAGTGTTTTTTTATTAAAACCTTAATTTAAATATTATAAATGAAAATTTATTTAATATTGCAATAAAATCTTTGTTCTCCTATCAATAAAATAAGCTATTTCGTGAATGATTAGCACTTCATAGTATCTAGTAAATATCCTCAATAAATATAGAAAAGTAGCGGTAATTTTTTTAAATAAAAATTCATAAAATACAACATAGGTCACACTAAAAAAAATGTGACAAAATGTGATTTAACAAAGAAGAATGTGATTAAATTCATCAATTGACTCCATATTTTGACTACATCAAAAACGTAAAGAGGCTGATTTAGCAAGTGTATAGCATTAACAAGTACCTGAAATTTTTCTATATAACTGAAAAACGTATATTTTTTATATTTATATCAAATATATCATTTTTACTATTAGCAATTATCCCTAGACTGATGTTTGTATGCTTTCATACATCTGCATAAAAATAGATTTTATTTAAATCTTGTGAGTTATTTGCTTGAATAGAAGAAGAACGAGGAGTTGGCTCAGCTAAATTATAGCTACAAGCTAAATCACTCAATTAAATCACTCAATAATAACGTTTGAAAAAGCTTGTAGTTACGGGCTTGTAAAATAAAGTTCTATCTGTAAGGGAAGAGGACTCCACCCCGACAGTCAAGGTGGAGGTGAATTTCACAAAGCTTTAACCCTGCTGACTTTGAATATACTTCTTAATTACATCTAAAGACGCACCACCACAAGCCCTGAAAAATAAGATCGTGATCATAAAACAGGTTTGAGCTTGTCGAAAATGGGCGAGTATGTCAAAAATCTATAGTATAAAAATCATGTACAATCGCACGAGCACCAAATCTTTCTTTTTGATTAATCAACCCCCTATTTAAAAACTTCCCTTCATTTTCATTAGAAATACCAAAGTCAAATATTTTAGCAAATTTTTTACTGTTATTTATTAAAAAATCAATCAGATAATCTAATACTTTTCCCTCTCTGCCCTTATCATTACTCGCCAAATACTGAATATGAACCACTCTCTCAGTTTCAAAAGTAACTGCTGCTGCCACAATATTACCATCAAGACAGCACTTATAAGCTTTTATATTATTAGGAAATCTACTTTTCAATAAATCTATTTCAATTTCATTATGGACAGGTTGTTGGTTATGATGCTCACGTAATACTTCACGAATAACCCCCCAAACAATACTAGGCTGATCTATTTCTTCACAAATAATACCATTTTTTTTGAGCTTCTTAATTGATCTTCTTTTGCTTTCCGAATATGAATATTCTTCCTCTAAATCAATACAAACACTAATATCTCTACGATAAAGGTTGGCATGATTTCTAAATAAAGCATATAAGTCTTCTTGCGCTGGATAATTATGATAAATACTTGGAATACATTTATATATAATTTTTTCAATATTTTTTTCTTTAAAAAAAATCTTTAATTGAGTAAAGAGTTCAAGCATATCAGCAGCATGCATCCCTCTGTCAAATAAAAATCCACCAAAGGTTAAACCTTGATGACTATAAAAAATATTATCTTTAATATTTCCAGGTAATAAAGCCATAATTTCATCTTCATCATTTTTAAATATTAAAGAGAAATCTTCGAAACGATCAGAATGATACTCCATGAAATCCCGATTAAACATAAAGTGATAATTTTTACATTTTAATAAAAATTTATTCCACATTATTTTATCTGAATCTTCGTATTTTTTTATTTTAAAGCTTATATTTTCGCCCATTGCAATCTCCTATATAAGTTAAAAATTCTCTACTTATTATTTTTAAGTTAAATTTAATCAAAATTATTTTTATAAATAAAAATATTATTAAATAAATTCTAAGCTAATTCATTCCTAATATTTGTAATAATCTATGATTTATATGATCAGCATTAAAATTTTTTTTAGCATATAAAAATCCTTGATACCCCATTTTATTTACTTGTTCAGGATACTCTATAAAATAAATCATTTTCTTTACTAATGCGTTTACATCCCATTTAGAAATTAGGAAACCTGTAACACCATCTATCACAGTTTCATTACAGCCAGGTACATCAGTAGTAATCACTGGTCTTCCTATAGCCATTGCTTCTTGTGTACTACGAGGTACGCCCTCACGGTAATAGGAGGGTAATACAAAAACTGCACTCTCACGTATTCTTTGATCCACATCTTTAACGAAGCCAGCATATTCTATAATTCCTGTTTTTATCAATTGATTTAATTGTTCTTGCTTCAAACCAGTTGGGTTTTCAGGATCTAATCCACCTATAATTTTAAATGTTATATCAGGATATTTTTCTTTAACTATTCGAGCAGCTTCTAAATATTCAAATATACCCTTTTCAGCAATTAACCTCGCAATAAAGATAAAAGATAAATTTTTCTCGGCATCCCATTTCGTATAGGCATACTCTTGTAAATTAAGGCCAATTGGTCCTAAGACTTCAATTGCATTATTTTTATGGGGAAGATTATAACGATGTACTAGATCTTTAGGATCATCGCGATTTAAGAAAATAATTTTATCTAAATATGGAAATGCAAGCCGATATAAAGAAATTTGTACAAAGCGTATGAATTTAGTCTTTAAACTTTGACCATGCTTATGAATGGTAAAAGGTGAACCCAAGCCTTCAATCATTCCATAAATATAGGGAACATTTGTCTTATAAGCAGCTAAAGTAGCATAAATAATAGGTTTAGTTGAGTATGAAAAGACTATATCAGGTTGAATTTCTTTTATTTTATTTATAAGCTGAAAAATAGAATATAGATCAGATAATGGGTTCAATCCCCCACGACTAAGTTGATAGGAAATAGGAGTTGCTCCAAGATTTTTAATTATATCTAGCCACTGATCATCATACTCGGAGACAAAAGCATAAACCTGATGACCCTGCTCTAAACATGCAAAAATAAAATCTTTACGAAAATTATAAAGGTTATAAGCAGTAGAACCTATAATAGCAATTTTTTTATTTATCATTATTTTAATCGTCCTATAAGTTCTAATTGTGACATATAAAAATTTTTATCGTCTTCAGAAACAGTAGTCATCCTACGCTTATTTAAAATTTGCATTAAATTCAAAAAACTTAATATTTCTACAATCATTTTTTTTATTTCAAATTTTAGAACAATCTTATTTTTTTCAAGATCAGATATGACATTGTTATAATACTTTTTAATCACTTCAATTTGAGTATTATATCCACGAATCATTTTTTCTTTTTTTACATTTTCCACTTCTCTATAAAAATATAAGGGTTCTTGCATAACCACATAATTAAAATCATTTTTTATAGCTGCTGATAACCATAATTCATAATCTTCAGCTAGGCAGTTATTTTCCTGATAAGGATTTCTTTGACACCATGTCTTACGTGCAAGAAGTGAAGGATGTAATAAATTTGTCAACCCTTGCAAAATTTCTTTTGGCTGCATCTGGTGGTTAGAAAAAATTCTTTTTCCTAAGATCTCATTTTTATTTCCAATAGAATATAAACTGGTTACCACTAAATCAATCTTTGGGTTTTCATTTAAGACTTTCATCTGTTTTTCAAGCCGATCTACTGCCATTAAATCATCAGCATCCATACGTGCAATAAGGTCATATTCTGCTTCATTGATAATCTGATTTAAGCGATAAGGTAATCTTCTATTAGAACCGTCAGAAATGATTCGGATTCGAGGATCAACAAATGATCGAGCTATCTCTAAAGACCGGTCTGTTGATCCATCATCTACCAATATTAATTCCCAGTTTTGAAAAGTTTGGGCCAGAACCGATTTAATCGCATCTTCTAAGTATTTTTCAGCATTAAAAAATGGAATTCCTATAGAAATATACATATTTATTCTTCCTTATTATTATTTGAAAATATTAAAAAAGCTGCCAATAAAAACCAAAAAATCAGCGTTCTTGCACTATAGGTGGTAAACCCATATAACATTGGTCCTAAGAATATCATCTTGTTTGATAGTGATAATTTCTTAAATATTTGGTATAGAAATATTAAAAATAAGGATATACCTATAATTCCATAATAAAACAAGATACCTAGCCAAGTTGAATGAATTTCATTTCCGGTAGGGTTATATAACCAGTGAGCACCTTGTCCAGCCCCAAAAATTAAATATTGAGGATAATCTAAAAAACTAAAAAGACCACGTCCTTCTACCTGACTGTCTCTTTGATCTAACCCTTCTATAAAGCGTAGTGCAATGCTATCAAAAACCCCCAAGCTATATAAAAAGTAGCTTAAGCTTCCAAAAAACGCTAATGTTCCAATGAATACAAATATTCTTTTATTCAGGTCCCCTTTTTGACTAAATATAAGTCCCAGAGTTAACATTAAAAAACCAACTGAAGCAGATCTTGACATGGTCAATAAAATCAAGAATAAAGCTAAAAAATAGACAGTTATTTTTTTAAAACCGTTTCCTGAAATATACAGATAAATTGCGCAGCTACTCAGTACCCAAAATGCCATCTGGTTAGGATCATTAAAAAGACCATTGTATCGAGGTTCAAAATCATAACGACCTAAGTTACTTGCCCAGATAATAATTTCAACAATATAGGAAAAAGGAATAAGGAATAATAATTTTTCATAGAAAAATTTTATCTGGACTTGATTTAAATTCATCATTAATAGAAAAAACAACAAATTAAATATCCAGTAAACTGTCGACATCATATAACTTGAATCTAGAACAATTAAATACCAAGCAAAATTTACACAAATTGCATAAGCAACGAATAATAAAATTATATTTGAATACTCAATATTTATTTTAGAGCTTTTGCTAAATAGCAATAAAATGGCACCCATAATAAAAATATGGCTGAATTGTGGAACTCCACTTGACCAAAAATAAAACTGAGATAAAAAAAATGAAAATAGTATAAGATATATAATTGACTTATCTCTTATATTAGTATCACTTAAAAAAATAATGTTATTTTTTGAATTAGTTTCATTTAAAATAATCATTATCCATTCCTTTTTTATTGTCTTTTGCTCGACAGAAAAGCAAAAGAACCGATTAATATTTTATATTATTAATTTAATTATTTTCTTATTTAATATATTTTAAAATGGTATTCTCTAACAAAATCAATAATATTTATCGAACTTATTTATATTAAAAATCTTTTTTAATAAGTAACCAGTAAAAAAACCTGAAAAAATCATATGTTAAAATTTCAGATGGATATTCTCTCAAAATGCTTAGCATTTTTTCTAATGATTGCTTTTTGGAAAACAACCCCAACTCAAATGCATTTATCCATAAAGCTCTTTTTTTTGCTTTATTAAATAGAATATGATTTTGGTATTCATTTAAAATCATCATTCTCGAATCATGCATAAGAGACGTCTGTTTATGCATATTATTATCATGTAGCCTGTATTTAGCAAAAATAACCGGAAGATAACATAACTCTCCCTCCTGTGCTAAAAGCAACCACATATACCAGTCTTCGATTTTTACCTTAGCATCATAACCGCCAATTTTTTTCAAAGCTTTAGATCGGATCAGTTGCGTAGTCGCTGGCAACTCATGTTCTAATAATAAAATTTTTTCAAAATTATAACTTTGTCTTTTTTTAATTCTATTTTTGACAAGATTAGAATCATTATCAATAACTGCCACTCCTCCAAATACTGCGATAAAATTTTTGTTCTGGTTTAAAAATTCGGATTGTATTTTTATTTTATCTTTTAAGATTATATCATCTGAAGCCAGAGAAGAAAAATATTCTCCCTGTGTCCATTCTAATGCTTCATTCAAGGTTGCACTCAAGCCCTGATTGGGTCGATGTCTAAACTCAAATCGGGTAAATCGTTTTTCACAGAGCGGAATCAGTTCTTGGATTTTTTCTACTGAAGAATCTGTAGATCCATCATCAATGACAATTAACTCAATATTCTGATACGACTGGTCAATGACACTCTGGATACTGTCACACACAAATCTCTCATGATTATAACTTGGTATAATGATAGAAATTAAAGGGTGTTCAATTTTCATATTATATCTCTTTTTATTCTAATGGTTTAAATATAAATAAACTGATGACTATCCAATACATCCCGTAATTTACCAGGTAAGCAATCGAAACCCCTTCAAATCCAAAAACTTGGGTACATACATAGCTCAAAACTAGAAGGGATAAAGTAAATATAATTTCTGTAGAGATATACAGTTTGGTCATGGCTTTGCTTAACATTAAATAACCTAGTATCCAGCTCCCTATCTTTAATGCATCGCCCATCATTTGCCAAAAGAACAGGCTTTGCATAGGTGCGAAGGAGGGACTGAACAATACATTGATAATCCAATCACGTAACACAAAAACAATTATGCCTCCTGCCACAGCCATTGGAAGAAGGAACTTATAGCCTAAATAGACTTCTTTCTTAATTTCTTCAAGCATCTTGAGCTCTGATAGGCGCGGCAAGTAATAGACCCCCAATATTGTGGTAACCAGCATCAGGTATACGGTACTTAGACGGATCATCGCTTCCCAGTATCCTGCATATGCCACGCCAAACTCCTGGCTTAAATAGGCACGAATCAACATTTGCGATAAAGGCACGCAGATCGCACTTACCAATGCCATCCAAACAAAAGAACTAAATTTTTTAGTAATTTCGAAGTCTATTTTTCCAAAAAGAGACGAAAATTTAAACCAGTCCGCTCTACAACACAGAAATAACGTGGCTATAAATGCAATAGACTGATAAATGGATAATGCAATCAAGGCACCATATAAATGTAGTTTTATGGCTAAAATACTTGTAATAATAAGAGCAAATAAACTGCCTGAAATATTAGCAATGACCAATTTTAATATTTCTTTTTTGCCATTTAATATTGCTAAAAACAATGTATTAAAATTAAAAAATATTAAAAATACTGCAAACCATACGAAAACATTTTGATATTCAAGGGTATGAAATATATAAAGTGATAGCTGGTTTTGGAAAATTAAAATTAATATTGCAAAAATCAGGCTGAATAGAAAAACAAGACTGCCTGCTGTTTTCCAGATTGCACGTTGTTTGTTTTGATCTTCATGATACTCGGCCGTATATTTAATGACGGCAGTATTAATTGCGCTACCTGCAAAAGTTGTTACCATTTGAATAAAATTTTGGAATTGTCCTAAAGCGGCATATCCAGTCGGTCCCAGATATACAGCCAAAATTTTATTTAGTACAAATAGGGTTAGGGTCTTAATCAGCACCGCCACACCATTGAGTACGCTGGTCGTAAGTAAATTCATCTATATTTGAAAACCATTACATAACTGAACAATTTGCTTTGCTTCATCCATAGATAAAGTAGGTCCGATCGGTAAGCTCAAGACCTCGGCATGAATTTGTTCTGAAATTGGTAAACTTAAGTCATTCCACTCTTTATAAGCTTGTTGTTTATGCGGTGGAATCGGGTAATGAATCAGTGTCTGTACCCCATGGTCTGCCAGATATTTTTGTAATTCTTCCCGATGTCGGGTTCGGATGACAAACAAATGCCAAACATGCTGGGTATAAGTTTCCGCGTCTATATTTATGAGTGGAAGATCAATGGCTGGATTTTGAATTTCTTTTAAATAGATATCTGCAATCTGACGGCGATGTTGGTTCTCTCGGTCCAAAAATTTCAGTTTTACGTTCAGAATTGCCGCCTGAATTTCATCAAGACGACTATTTACTCCAAGCATCAGGTTTTTATATTTTTCATGCGAACCATAATTACGTATCGCCTTCAGCATATTGGCTAACTCGGCATCATTGGTGGTAATCGCGCCCCCATCTCCTAATGCCCCCAAGTTTTTACCTGGATAAAAACTGAAGCCTGAGGCATCTCCCCAATTACCTGCTTTTTTACCATCTATTTCAGCACCATGTGCTTGTGCTGAATCCTCTAGGACCAGTAAATTATATTTCTTGGCAATCACCATAATTTCTGGCATTGCAGCAAGCTGTCCATATAAATGAACGGGTAAAATCGCCTTTGTTTTGGTAGTAATAGCTGCTTCAATTTTTTTAGTATCAATATTTAAAGTATTAAGATCTGGTTCGACCAACACCGGTTTTAGATTATTTTGTGAAATAGCCAAAATACTCGCAATATAAGTATTTGAAGGCACAATGACTTCATCTCCTTCATTTAGCTTACCCAATTCTTTCCATGCACGCAGGGTCAGAATAAGAGCATCCAAACCATTGGCAACCCCTATGGCATACTGCGTTCCACAATAATGCGCAAAATGCCTTTCAAAATCGTCTACCTCTTTGCCACATATATACCAGCCAGAATCAACTACCTGTGTACAAGCTACGATAAGTTTATCAAGATATTGAGCATTTATCGCTTTTAGGTCAAGAAAAGGAATCATTCTTATCAATCTCATAAAAAATCAAAAAATTAGGGAATATAACTCTAAAATAAGAGCTTATTTTCAAATAGTTGTTCGTATATTCAATGTGCTACTTCTATATTTATTGATATAAAAAATTAGTTCTACTATATTTATTAATTTTTAATTATTTTTTAAATATCATTCCACAAAAAATACATTGAAAATTAATCATTCTTGTGTTTTTATCATATTATATATTTAATTATTTACTGTTAAATTTATAATTAGTTTATTTACCTCTTTTAAAAAATCCTGATAATTTCGAATATAATCATTTTCATCATAATAATTATTTGCTAATACTAATAGCACACAATCTTCAGAAAAATCATGAATTTCTCTCCATATCAAAGATTCTATATATAATCCTTTTAAAGGAGAATTCAAAATAATTTCATCTTTAATACACCCATTATCCAATATAAATCGACAGCTACCTTTTATACATATAGCTATTTGTTTCAAAGCAATATGGGCATGAAAACCACGAGCTTTATTCAAAGTACTAAAAATATAATAAAGACGTTTAACTTTAAATGGAATAGATTGATTTGATTCAATTGCAACTAATCCACCTCGTTCATCACCTAAATTAGGTAAATCAATTAATTTAACTAAACTCATTATTATTTCCCCACTAAAGAAATCAGATATTGTCCATAGCCATTTTTATTCATTGTTTGACCAATCGCTAAAACTTCCTCTCTGCTCAACCAGCCATTATTCAATGCAATTTCTTCCAAGCAGGCCACTTTATAACCCTGACGTTTTTCAATAGTTTCTACAAATTGAGCAGCCTCAAGCAGACTGCCCTGTGTACCTGTATCTAACCAGGCAAATCCACGCCCCAACAATTCAACATTTAAATCACCACGCTCCAGATATGCCTGGTTAATCGAGGTAATTTCAAGCTCGCCCCGTTCGGATGGTTGAACCTGTTTGGCAATCTGAATGACATCATTGTCATAAAAATACAGACCCGTTACAGCGAAGTTAGATTTAGGATGTTTCGGTTTTTCTTCAATTGAAATCACACGTTGCTGTTCATCAAATTCCACCACACCAAAGCGTTCAGGATCTTTCACCTGATAACCAAATACCGTTGCTCCTTTTTGCCGTGCTGCAGCCTGGCGTAGCATAGGGGTAAAACCTTGCCCGTAGAAAATATTATCGCCCAGCACCAGACATACATTGCTTTGGCCAATAAATTTTTCGCCCAGGATAAAGGCTTGTGCCAAACCATCAGGGCGAGGCTGAATTACATAACTCAGCTCCATGCCAAACTGTGAACCATCTCCTAATAAACGCTTAAATCCCTCAATATCCTCTGGCGTACTAATGACAAGAGCTTCATTGATACCGGCCAACATCAGGACAGATAATGGGTAATAAACCATCGGTTTGTCATAAATCGGAAGTAGCTGTTTCGAGATGCCTTTGGTAATCGGATGCAAACGTGTTCCCGAACCACCGGCTAAAATAATCCCTTTGGTTGTGCTAGCCATTAGACTGCCTCCCCTAAACGTTCACGCTGATAAGAACCATCCTGCACGCGACGACACCATTGCAGATTATCCAGATACCACTGCACAGTTTTACGGATACCGGTCTCGAATGATTCCTGTGGCTTCCACCCCAGTTCCCGCTCAATTTTTGAAGCATCAATGGCATAGCGTAAATCATGTCCAGGCCGATCCTTAACAAAGGTGATTAAGCTTTCATAACTTTGCCCATTCAACAGCGGTTTTAATTCATCTAAAATCTGACAAATGGTTTTAACCACGTCTATATTTTGTTTTTCATTCCATCCACCAATATTATAGGTTTCACCCACAACACCCTGAGTCGCAACTTGATATAAAGCACGAGCATGGTCTTCAACATAAAGCCAGTCACGAATCTGCTGACCATCCCCATAGACCGGTAATGGTCTAACTTCCAAAGCATTTAAGATCATCAAAGGAATCAGTTTTTCAGGAAAATGATAAGGTCCATAATTATTCGAACAGTTCGTGACAACCACCGGTAAACCATAGGTTCTATACCAGGCCCGAACTAAATGATCTGAACTGGCTTTACTTGCCGAATAGGGCGAACTTGGTAAATAAGGGGTGGTTTCAGTGAATAGATCAGTTGTGTCTTCTAAGTCGCCATATACTTCATCTGTTGAAATATGGTGGAATTTGAATCTGGATTTTTTAATTTCAGCCAAATTTTGCCAATACTTTCGTGCAACCTCTAATAAGGTATAGGTACCGACGATATTTGTACTGATAAATTCAGCCGGTCCATCGATCGAACGGTCCACATGAGACTCTGCCGCCAAATGCATGACCACATCTGGCTCAAAGGCTGAGAATAATCGCGCTAAAGATACATGATCACAAATATCAGTTTGAGTAAATTGATAACGAGGGTGATCCAATACAGAAACTAATGACTCCAAGTTACCTGCATAAGTTAACTTATCAACATTTAAAACATGATGTTCGGTCTCTTTAATGATATGCCGGATAACAGCAGATCCAATAAAACCAGCCCCACCGGTCACCAATATTTTCATCACCATTTTTAGTGTCCTTTAATATTTTTATTTTACTTTTCACAAATTATTTTTAATGTATTACTGCTTTCTGGGCATATCTATTTTTATTGATTTGTTCATAAGATATATTAATTCTATTACACAAGCCACTTACAAAAAAAGCCGATACTTAAATGTAGTTACATTTTATGGATCTATTTTAGTTTTTAAAAATATTTTTACTCTATATTGATCTTAATCCTTTACACACCTTTCAGCTAATATTGTCCCAATATTCATCATTTTTTTTATTCCAATACTTTAATTAACAATGTTTTATTTTAACTTTTGCAAGGTATAATTATTTTATAAATTATTAAACTAATACTTGAATTAGATGAAAATCAACAATCTAAGAAACCTTTAGATCAGATAAAAATTATATGAAAATACTTTCCTCGATTAATTTATATCGTTATAGCTCCTTTCATAAGATTTAACTCATCTATTAAAAAATAACAATTAGAAACAATTAATATTCTTTATAACGTTAAAAAATTTTCTATATCTCTATCGCTTGTTCAATCAAGCTTTCACGTCTATTTTATTCCAACTTTTTGCAAAGTCTTAACCTGGCGTTATTTAATTGGGTCAAAAATAGCTATAGACAAGGTATGTGATCTATTATATTTTTTAGATGTTAATCACATAAATCGAATTAAAAAATTAATAATTATTAATAAATACCAATTCTGAATATATAAAAATAAAGGGGTTTCAAGTGAACCATAGACACCTTTTAGGTATTTTTACCTTAAGCCTATCTCTAGTTGGATGTGCAGCAATATCCGGCTTTCAAACCTATAATTTACCGAAAGAAGGCATCTATCAAACTGAGCTAGGAACGCCTGTCAATCTGGTGCAATTGAATCAGCAAACCCTACCTGTCGTACAGTCGGCTCAAACGAATAATCTCAATCATTATGCAACTTTATTTCAGACCGAGGTGCAGGATTATCGCTTGAATCCAGGTGATATCTTATCTTTTCAACTATGGGCTTACCCTGAAATCAGTGCAGCCCCTACGGCCAGCGATAATAACAACGGCTATCAAATTGATCGAAATGGTTATATCCACTTCCCATTCATTGGACGCTATAAAGCAGCAGGAAAAACTCTTCCGCAAGTGAATCAGGAAGTACGACGCCTATTAACACCTTATTTAAACCGTCCGGATGTAGTGGTACGCGTGATTTCATATCAAGGGCAACGCTATTCTGTGGTTGGCAATGTGAAATCGGCAGGACAATTTTACCTGTCTGACCAACCAGTAAGTGTTTATACGGCGCTCGGTTTGGCGGGTGGTATAAATGAGCAAGGTGACTCTACTTCAATTCAACTTGTGCGTCAGGGTGTAACCTATGACCTGAATACCATTGCACTGGAAAAGGCTGGATATTCCTTGCATAAGCTATTGATTCAACCGAATGACACTCTTTATATCAGTCCTCGTGAAAATCAGAAGATCTATGTCATGGGTGAGGCCAGTGCCAATAAGCCCTTACCACTACGTGACCAAGGTATGACTCTCGCTGATGTATTGGGGGAAAGTGAAGGCATTAACCCCTATTCCGCGAATTCTAGCCGGATTTATGTCTTACGTGGCAATCCAGACAATCAGATGACTGAAATATATCACTTAAGTCTAAAAAATCTTGGAGATTTTGGCCTGGCGAAACAGTTCAAAATGCGTAGCAATGATATTGTCTATGTTGATGCCACAGGTCTGACCCGTTGGGAACGCGTTGTTAGCCAGATTCTTCCATTTTCATATGTCGCTGATTCGGCTATACGATAGGTAATTTAGCTATAGTACTAGGTGCTTAATACTGAATATGAAACAGACACAATAAGAACTGTCTTCTTCTGATCATTATTAAAATATCTGGCCTTATGCGGGTTAGATATTTCAAGAAAGGACAATAAAACCAAAATATGTAGGATTCTTTCTCACAAAAGCAGCAAGTCTTTGATTATTTTTCATAATTTTATTTAAGAATATATCATCGACTGGAAAAATCACTTTTAAACTTTTAGATAGTAAAATTATGAACAAAAATAACAATACCGAAAATATGATTGACCTAAAAGGGGTGTTCTTTTCCTTGCTCTCGCAATGGAAGCTCATCCTCTTATGTGGTTTGCTTAGCCTGATGGCAGTGTTGCTGTACATGCGTACCGCAGCCATTAACTATAAGGTGGATGCAATCGTTCAGGTCGAAGAAAATAGAGGGGCATCAGCTGCCTTATTAGGCAGCTTGTCAAGTATTATTAGTCAGATGTCTTCATCAAATGCTGAGATTGAGGTTTTAAAATCACGCACGATTCTTGAATCAGTGATTGATCGTTTAAATCTGGATCTCCATATTGCGAGCACTGAAGACTCTTTTATCAATCGTCTTATTTACGGCAGAAATTCTCAGACCGAATATCAACCCGAAACTGTACGCTTTAAAGAAGGTGAAAAAAGCTTTGATATCCGTCAGTTTGAAGTTCCCGTAGCGTACCAAGATAAAAATCTCCTGCTGAAGTTTCAACCACAGAGCTTTAGCTTGATCAATCCAGTGACAGAAGAAACTGTCTTTGAGGGTGCACTTAACCAGCCCGTTCAAGCCAAAACTGCACAGGGAGACTGGAAAGTTGCCATCTTTACTCAGGATAAGCTAGATAACAGCTATCGGGTACAAAAACTCTCATTACCAACAGCGATTGATTCTATTCTTGCCAATTATTCAGTGACAGAAAAAGGCGAACTGAGTGGAGTTCTGCAGCTTCGCTATCAGGGTCAAGATAAACAGCATATCACTAAGGTCCTGAACACGATTTTAGCGACTTATAGCCAGCACAATATTACGCGACGTTCAACAGAAACAGCGCAGACACTGGCGTTTCTGGATGAACAATTACCGGATTTAAAGAAACAGCTTGATAATGCAGAATTTGCCTTTAACCAGTTTCGTCAACGGCATAATACAGTTGATATCGCTAAAGAATCTGAATTGTATTTAAATCAGAGCATCACCTTAGAAACACAAAAAGTCTTACTTGAACAGAGACAGGCAGAAATAGCTGCCAAATATGCAGCACTACATCCAGCCATGCGAGAAATTACGGCTCAACTTCGTGTGATCAATGGCAAGATTCGTGAACTGAATACAACACTCAAAAATATTCCAGAGATACAACGCCAGTATTTGCAACTGTCACGCGAAGTCGAAGTCAAACAGCAACTGTATACCAACCTGGTGAATTCCTACCAACAACTGCGTGTTGCCAAAGCGGGTGAAATTGGCAATGTACATATCATTGATACCGCACTTGAACCCATTGACCAAGTGCAACAGAAAACACCACTGATTCTGTTCCTCGCCTTTTGGTTCGGTATTTTTGTGGGAATCTTGGTGGCATTATTCCGCAATATGCTGCGTTCTGGTGTGAAAGATAGTAGTCAAATAGAATATCAACTGGAACTTCCAGTGTATGCAAATATTGCCCATTCTCCGAGTCAGAAACCTGGGCTAAAACTACTCAAAAAGAAAAAGATTCCTTTTGTATTAGCTCTTAAACATAGCGATGATATTGCGATCGAAAGCTTGCGAAGCATACGTACAGCGAGTCATTTCGCCCTAAGCCAAGCCAAAAACAATATCATCATGATTTCAGGTCCAGCACCAAAAGTCGGGAAATCATTTGTTTCCAGCAACCTGGCAGTCATCATGGCGGAAAAAAATAAACGCGTATTGGTGATTGATGCAGATTTGCGTCGTGGTCATATCCACAAATATTTTGATCTAGATAATCAGCATGGCTTAACTGAATACCTGAATGAGCAGATTACATTGGAACAGGTGGTACAAAACACCAATGTTCCGAACTTGAATGTAATCACCTGTGGTGAAAGTTCAGCAAACCCTTCTGAGCTTCTTAATTCAGTACGCTTCAAGGAATTACTACAATCTCTGATTCCGCACTATGACCATATCATTATTGATACACCTCCTGTCCTGGCAGTCACGGATGCGATTATCGTATCTCAATATGTTGGACTCAATTTGGTGGTGGCGCGCTATGCAAAAACACAAATGAAGGAGCTAGAGCTTACATTAAACCGCTTTAAACAGGCCGGTAGTATCGTAAATGGCTTTATCCTGAATGATATTCAGCGTTCAGCCGGGGGGAGCTATAGCTATGATTACATTTATAGTTATAAGTCTAGAGAACAAAATGGTTGATCCCATTTAGATAGAAAAACCAGCTATTGCTGGTTTTTTTTATCTCTTTAAACTTCAACACAACTGCGATGTCCGCTTGCTAAAAAACCACCCATTCTGCAAGATTTCTCAAAATTTTCTGCTAAGATGGAATGAACCTCAACGATAACATTAGATTGGAATAATACATGAGTAAGGCCTTACCGATTGCTGTCGCTGTTCTTTTAGGCGGTGCCGCGCTAGTACCTGTTTACTATGCAACTCAAAACCCAGCTGCTCAAACCACAAAAGCATCTAAAGATGCCTCTGCTGTTTCTAAAATTAGCTATGCACTCGGTTATGAAGTCGCTCATCAAACTCCACCTGAGCTGGATATTAACAGCTTTGTGACAGGCGTTCGCGAAGGTCATGCCCGTACCGCTCCCGCTTATACTGAAGAAGAATTACAAGCAGCTTATGAGCAGTTCCAAAAAGAAATGCAGCAGAAGCAAGTGGATAGTGCCAAACAGGCTCAGGCATCAAGTGATACTTTCCTGACTGAAAATACCAAAAAAGCTGGGGTAAAAACTACAGCATCTGGTTTGCAATATTTAGTGACCAAAGAAGGTACGGGCAAGCAGCCTGCAGCAACTTCAATTGTGAAAGTACATTACACAGGGAAATTGGTTGATGGTACCGTGTTTGACAGTTCGGTTGAACGTGGCGAGCCGATTGAGTTCCCACTCAATCAGGTCATTCCAGGCTGGACCGAAGGTCTGCAACTGATGAAAGAAGGTGGTAAAGCCACTCTGTATATCCCATCTAAACTCGGTTATGGTGAACAGGGCGTGCCAGGTACGATTCCTCCACACAGTACTTTGATTTTTGATGTGGAACTCATTGAAGTAAAATAATCCACGAAAAGGAGAGCAACGCGCTCTCCTTTATTTTGAGAATTAATCATGAAAATACAAATAAGTTTGATGGTTTTACTGCTGAGTTCTGGCAGTCTGTTTGCCAAAGAAGTTACCAATAAAAGTCCTGAGGCTGAACAGGTTGGCTACAGCTTTGGTTATCTGATGGGAAAAAGTAATGCAGATTCCTTACAAGGCATTGATCTGGATGCCTTCAGCGCCGGTTTAAAAGCGGCAGCCGCTGGGAAACAGGCGACTTTAAGTGAAGAAGACATGGCGCGGGTCTTGACCCAGTTTAAGCGTCAGTCTGAAGCCAAAGAGCTGATTACCCTAAAAAAGCAGGCGGATGAAAATGCCAGAATTGGTCAGGCGTTTCTGGCAGAGAATGCTAAAAAACCGGGGATCAAAACCACCCAATCAGGCCTGCAATATCAGATTCTTCAAGAAGGCAAAGGCAAATCGCCGAGCGCAAATAGTAATGTCCGTGTACATTATGAAGGCCGTTTGATCGATGGTACGGTTTTTGACAGCTCGATTGCCCGTAATCAGCCCGTGGTGTTTCGTACCACCCAGGTCATTACCGGCTGGACCGAAGGTTTACAGCTGATGAAAGAAGGTGCCAAATATCGTTTCTTTATCCCGGCCGAACTGGCCTATGGACAGATTGGTTCAGGGGATGTAATTGAACCGAACAGTACTTTAATTTTTGATGTGGAATTACTGGAAATTATTAAATAATAAGTCCTATTTTTCCAGATCTACAATCAGAGAGGTTCTATATTGACCTCTCTTTTTTTATAGGCTTAAGTATCCGTAAATCGCAGGTTTTCATGTCACATTCCTATCAGTTTTGCTATGTTATGTTTTAATCAAGCGATTCAACAACAATAGAGGATGTCAGCATGGCAGCAATCAAGACCCGCGAAATTCATTACACTGCACAGGATGGCAGCCCATTAATCGGTTATTTTGCCGCACCAGAAACAGATACAGCCGTTGCCGGCGTACTGGTCGCACCAGAATGGTGGGGGCGTAATGAATATACTGAACAGCGCGCCCGTGAACTTGCAGAACATGGTTATGCTGCCTTGGCCATAGACATGTATGGTGATAAAAAAGTGACCACCCATTCTGATCAGGCGTATGAATGGATGATGCAGACTTTCGAAGATCCTGACACCATCGTCAACCGTGCAACAGCAGCTCTGAATGCCTTGGCAGCGCAGGATGAAGTCAATGCTGAAAAACTTGCAGCCATTGGTTTCTGTTACGGCGGCAAAGTGGTACTGGATCTGGCTCGTTCCAATGCCCCTTTAAAAGCAGTGGCTACTTTCCATGCCAATCTGTCTCCGAAAGCCCCAGCTCAGGAAGGTCAGGTACAGGCAGAAATTCTGGTGCTACATGGTGAACTCGACAGCATGGTGACTCTGGATGATGTCGCCAGTTTCCGTGAGGAAATGCATGCTGCCAAAGTCGAGCATGAAGTAATTGTTTTTGAAAATGCCAAACATGGCTTTAGCAACCCGCTTGCGGATGAACGGGCCAAGGCCAATGGTGTGGATCTTGGTTACAATGCAGAAGCGGAACGAAAAAGCCTGGCAGCGATGTATGCCTTGCTAGACCGTCATTTGGCATAAATAGAAACAACTATCCGGCTTGTTCACAGGCTGAATATTTTAGATACTTCATGAAGAGAAGAAGATAAATCCTACCAGAGGAGAATGTGTATGATGGCTGAAACCAACTGCCCCTACTGCAATTTTGACGAATATGATGTCATTGCCAAAAATGATTATGGTGTGGTGTTGCCTGAACCGAATTCATTGTCCGAAGGTCACTGTGTGATCATTCCATTGCGGCATGTGGCCTCGTTTTTCGAAGTGACCGATAAAGAACGTAAAAGTTTGATGTCTTTACTGGAACAGGCACGCAATGAACTGCAATTACGTTACCAGCCTGCCGGTTTTCATGTCGGCTTTATTGATGGTGAAGTTTTTCAGGAAAAGGTAGAACATCTGCATATTCATATTATTCCGCGTTATGCAGGCAAGACCTTGAAGCTGGATGAGCGCTGGGGAATTAACGATTAACCGGATTCTTTATCAAAAATAAATGCTCTCCGGAGCATTTATTTTTATGAAAGCCAAGTTCTATCAAGCTCGATGAACATCTACGTTTTTATCCCACTTTTCACATTCCCACCCTGCTGATTCCGCTATACTAGTTGCTGCTTATTCGGTTGCTAGGTGTTCATGTTTGTATTTTCAGATGCCCTGTTAGAATGGTTTGATGTGCATGGTCGTCATGACTTGCCCTGGCAGGTGACAGATGATCCCTATAAAGTCTGGGTCTCTGAAATCATGTTGCAGCAAACCCAGGTCAAAACTGTACTGCAATATTTCGAACGATTTATCCAGCGTTTTCCGACTGTTCAGGACTTGGGTCAAGCCTCATGGGATGAGGTCGCACCCTACTGGGCCGGTCTCGGCTATTATGCCCGCGCCCGCAATCTGCATAAAGCTGCCGGCATCGTGACAGCACAGCAGCAGTTCCCTCAAACCCTGGAAGAATGGATGGCTTTGCCCGGCATTGGCCGTTCTACCGCGGGCGCCCTGATGTCACTGGGTTTACGTCAATATGGCGTAATCATGGATGGTAACGTTAAACGGGTACTGTCACGTTTCTTTGCCATTGAAGATGATCTCTCCAAACAAGTGCATGAGCGTGCTCTCTGGCAACTGGCGGAACAGCTCTGTCCTATCGAGCGCAATCATGACTATACCCAGGCGATTATGGATTTGGGTGCAACTGTATGTACCCCGAAAAAGCCTTTATGTCTGTATTGTCCGATGCAGCAGCATTGCAAGGCTCATCAGCAAGGACTGGAAAATGAATTACCTTTTAAGAAGGCCAAAAAACCGGTTCCAGTACGATCTGCACAGGTCTTGCTGATCCAGTCCGGTACAGACTGGCTTTGGCAACAACGTCCCAATAGCGGTCTTTGGGGCGGTCTCTGGTGTCTGCCGATTATTGAAAATGCATATGAATTTGAACAGCAATGCCAGCAGCTGGGCCTGAAAAATATCGTCAAAAAAACCCAGATTAGCCACAGTTTTACCCATTTTACCTGGCACCTTGAAGCGATTGTTTTTGCGGTCGATCAAGATCAGCAGGAACATCTGGCGATTGAACTGGAGGCCAGCTGGATGAGTCCAGATACGGCAATTAATTCCGGCGTTCCCACCGCGATGAAAAAATTGATCTCTGCAGTCAATGTATGACATAGTCAGAATAAAGCAAAAAGACAGAACAGCTCATAGAGCATTGCCAATATTTAAGGATGAATAGCGTGCGCCAATACCTTGCTTTCACTTGGGTTGCTTTAATCACTGTGCTGCTGGCCGCTTGTAGTAGTACGCCAAAACAGTCCCCTTCTGCACAGCTCAATCCCATCCTCGTGCAAAAACTGCAAAATAAGCGTATGCCCTCTTCTCTGCCAATCCCGGTGGCACGCGTACAGGCACGTGAATTAACAGATACCTGGGGCGCTTCGCGCAGTCGCGGACGTCTGCATGAAGGCATTGATATCATGGCTCCACGTGGAACCAAAGTTTTTAGCGCGACTGAGGGTTTGATTGCGGATTTACGTAATAACAATTTGGGTGGTAAAGTAGTCTGGATTCTGGGTTCAGGTGGCTCTTGGCATTATTATGCGCATCTGGACGGACATAAGCGCGGTTTAAAAGTGGGTGACTATGTCAAAAAAGGCCAGCTGATCGGTTATGTCGGCAATAGCGGTAATGCCCGGCATACTGCTCCTCATCTGCATTATGGAATCTATTTACAGGGCAAGGGCCGCGGTGTGGTCAACCCTTATCCCTATTTTCGTTAATTTTAGGATATTTACATGTCAGAAGCGTTGATCAATCGTCTGGTGGAATTTGCTGAATCAGGCAATCAACAAAAAATTGTATTGAATGGTCAAACTTACCAGGGCTGGGTGATGGAAATTACCGAGGATGCGCTTCTGATCAGTACCGGTTATGCTGACAAGGCCGGTAAAGATATGTGGATTCAATTTAGCGATCTGGATCAAGCTGAATTGTCTTACTGGGATAACCAGCAAGATCAATGGACTGTTTTTAAATTATAAAAGCATAAAAACAAGGGGCATCACATGACTGTGCAACGCTGTGGCTGGTGCTCCGATGATCCATTGTATATCGCCTACCATGATCAGGAATGGGGACAGGCACTGCTGGATGAAAATCGCCTGTTTGAAATGCTATGTCTGGAAGGACAGCAGGCTGGTCTGGCCTGGATTACCGTTCTCAGAAAACGTGAAGCTTATCGTGAACATTTTTTTCAATATTCGATTGAATCTATCGCCTCACTTACAGATCAACAACTCCAACTGAAACTCGAAGATGCTAGCCTGATACGGCATCGTGGCAAACTCAATGCCATTCGGGAAAATGCCCAAGCCTGGCTGAAACTAAAACAGCAAGGCATCAATCCGGTGGATTGGCTCTGGTCTTTTGCCCAGCAACCGCGACTGAATAATGATGTTGTGGATTATCGGCAAGCACCCGCTCAAACCATTGAGAGCCAGAAGATGTCTAAAGCCCTTAAACAGGCCGGTTTTAAATTTGTCGGACCCACCATTTGCTATGCCTTTATGCAGGCCGTTGGTATGGTCGATGACCATGAAAATCATTGTGACTTTAAAACAATATCCTCCCATTTAAATAAGAGTCGAAATCATGTCGAATAATATTATTCAAGCTTATGCAGCCATGTCTGCAAGTGCGGAACTTGAACCTTATCAGTTTGATGCCGGAGAACTGCAACCGCATCAGGTCGAAGTCAAAGTAGAATACTGCGGTCTCTGTCATTCCGATATTTCAGTGATCAATAATGACTGGGGTTCTTCAGTGTATCCGGTTGTAGCAGGACATGAGATTATTGGTACCATTACCCATCTTGGTGCAGAAGCCAAAGGCCTGAAAGTTGGTCAACGAGTGGGAATCGGCTGGACAGCGGAAAGCTGCCAATATTGCGATCCCTGCATTTCAGGTCAGCAGGTGCTGTGTACTGGCGGTCAGGTGGCTACCATTATCGGACATGCCGGTGGTTTTGCCGACAAAGTGCGTGCCGGATGGCAATGGGTCATTCCCCTACCTGAAGATCTTGATCCTGAAAGTGCGGGTCCCCTGCTCTGTGGCGGAATTACCGTATTCGATCCGATCCTAAAACATCAGATTCAGGCTATTCATCATGTTGGCGTAATTGGGATTGGCGGTTTGGGTCATATCGCGATTAAACTACTCAAAGCTTGGGGCTGTGAAATTACTGCGTTCACATCGAACCTGGATAAAACTGATGAACTGAAAGCCATGGGTGCTGACCATGTGGTGAACAGTCGTGATGTCGCTGCGTTAAAGGCCCAGCGAGGCAAGTTTGATTTATTACTGAGTACTGTCAATGTCACCTTGAATTGGCAGGCTTATCTGGCAACTTTGGCGCCGAATGGCAGTGTGCATATGCTGGGTTTACCACTTGAGCCGATGCAGATTCCGGCAGGCATGCTGATTGGCGGAGCTAAATCCGTCACCGGTTCACCGACGGGTTCGCCGGCTGCCCTGCGCCAGCTGCTGAAATTTGCTGCACGTAAAAATATTGCTCCGCAAATTGAACTGTTCCCGATGTCACAGCTGAACCAAGCGATTGAACATCTGCATTCTGGCAAAGCCCGTTACCGGATTGTACTTAAAGCGGATTTTATAGTTTAAATCCTGCCTGTCTCAAGCTGTTAAAAAGACCCAGAAATTGAGTAATGCCAGTCAGTTAAGAAATTGACTGGCATTTTCTTTTTTAAATTCAGTATTATATTTAATAGGTGGGAAAGTCATCCGCAACTGTTCGAGGCAGGACTACATTAAAAAATGATTGTTTCTGCGACAAATTTACTAATGGATGCTGGCTGACGAGTTTTGTGGGGAGGACTATTGCTCTGCAAGATGCCTTCCTGGCGAAGCTCCGCTTATCATTTGAGCGAAACCAAAGTAACAAATGATATTGCAAATATTTGATTTAAAAAGTTAAAACTTTCTCGTGAACGACTGAAAAGTTAAAGAAACTATTTCTAAATTCCTTAACTGATCAGCATTACAGCAATTGGGTCTTTTTTATCAAATGGAGCGTAAAACGCTGTCTTTCAGGTCAGAGATATAAGAGACACGACATGAAATGTCGTTTAATTTTTAAGAATCAATAATTTTAATTTAACATGAGCTAATATAAGCCTATGAAAACACTTAAATTACGCATAAAAGACAAACATTGCAAGGTGCTAAATCAGTTAGCATCCGAGGTGAACTTTGTCTGGAATTATGTGAATGATTTAAGTTTCAAACACCTTACAAGAACAGGTGACTTTTTCTCAGCATTTGATATGACTAAATACACAAAAGGAACTTCAAAACTGTGTGGTTTGCATAGTCAAACAGTACAAGGGATAACAGAAGAATATGTTAATAAAAGAAGACAGCACAAGAAAGCAAAGCTGAAATGGCGTGTAAGTAATAAGAAGTCGGCAAGACGTTCACTTGGTTGGATACCATTTAAAAAAGTAGCGATTAAATATGCTGATGGATATGTGCAATATGGCAAGTATCAATTCAAACTGTGGGATAGCTACGGTATAAGTAAATACAGCGTTAGAACAGGCTCATTCGTTGAGGATAGTCGTGGGCGCTGGTACGTGTGCCTTGTTGTCGATTCACCCAAGCAAGACAAACCAACTGTAACTCAAGCGATTGGTATTGATCTTGGTCTAAAAGACATTGCTACCTGTTCAGATGGTACGGTCATTTCAAATCCCAAGTTCTATCAAAAATACGAGCAGAAATTAGGGATTGCTCAAAGAGCAAAAAATAAAAAACGTGTACGTGCATTACACGCCAAGATTGCGAATTGCCGAAAAGACCATTTGCACAAAGCAAGCACCATGCTTGTTAGGAAAAATGCATTGATTGTTGTTGGTGATCTGAGTGCGAAAAAACTTGTAAAAACCAAAATGGCAAAATCGGTTTTAGATACAGGATTTTCAGCACTTAAAACAATGCTCAAGTATAAATGCGAGAACGCAGGGGTATTGTTTGAAGAAGTGAGTGAGAGGTTCACAACCCAAATCTGTTCGTGCTGTGGTGAGATCACCGCAAGCAGTCCGAAAGGTAGAGCAGATTTGCGAATAAGAGTATGGGAATGTGAATGCGGTAGTTTAAATCAACGTGATTTAAATTCTGCTAAGAACATACTTGCGCTTGGGCATAAGCGTCTAGCAGTAGGAATCACCTCCGTTTTAGGGATGTGAGGATGTCAATGCAGGGCTTCAGGCAAGACCGCAATAGATGAAGGCTTGGCCAGCTCGGTCTTCATTTTCTGCAGCATCTGATAAGGCTGCTGTTGCACGAACATATTTACGAAGGTCAAAGGAATGGAACCTTCCGGATTGGCATAACCATAGGTAGAGACCTTGACCTTATTATTAGCCAGCTTCTGAAAAGTCCAGTCGCCCTGATAATCGGTTAAACGCACATAATCCGGGTTTAAAGGATAGGCACTCTGGATGGCTTTATTCTTGATGGTGATCTGGCCATTGGCTTCCTTGATCATCTTGCCCTGTACAATCAGGTCACGGTCTTTTAAGGGAAATGGAAAATCCAGCACCATATACAGGGTAAAGTCGCCTTTTTTATCATCGCGGGACAGGACCTTGATGCTACCCATATAGGGAACCCACTGTACTGCATGCTCGACATTCAGAATCAGGGACACGGCATTTTCAATGGGCGCGGTATAGGTGGTTTCAGCTTTATAGAGAAAGACCGGGTTTTGTTCACTCTGGTAGGTCCAGACCTTGATATTATTTTTATGAATACTGAGTTTAGGCGTCCCAACAGGCTTTGCCTGCGCAATGGCGCCAAGCGCCACTGCACAGAGCAGGAAAATCATTTTTTGCATTTTTTATTCGTCTTATTTTAGTTTTATACTTTTCTATAAATGATTTTAACTCGGTTTTAAACCTGAATATCGTTAAAACCAAGCACGTCTTTCATATCATATTTACGCGCTTCACGGCCTACGACCCAAGCTGCAGCACGTACCGCACCAGAAGCAAAGTTCATCCGGTTAGTCGCTTTATGAGTAATTTCCACACGTTCCCCATCAGCAATAAACATTGCAGTATGTTCACCGACAATATCGCCACCGCGAATGGTCTGGAAGCTAATACTTTTACGCTCACGCGGACCGGTATGACCTTCACGGCAATATACGGCATCTTCTTTTAAGTCACGACCCAAAGTTTCCGCAATCGCCTCACCCCACATCAAAGCTGTACCTGACGGTGCATCTACTTTGTGACGGTGATGTGCTTCAATCACTTCGATATCAACCGTATCGCCAAAAACTTTAGAGGCCAGTTCAAGCAGTTTGATCGACACGTTTACACCTACTGAATAGTTTGCTGCATAAACTACAGGAGTTTCTGTCGCAGATTGATCCAGATAGGCTTTTTGCTCGTCATTCATACCCGTGGTACCAATTACGATGGCAACACCTGCTTCACGGCAGATTTTCAGATGATTGACGGTCGCTGCTGGCGCAGTGAAATCAATCACGACATCACAGTCTTCGACTACATCGGTAAGGCTACCCACGACCTTAACACCTGTTGCGCCAATTCCGGCAAGTTCACCAGCATCTGCGCCTAATAGTGTACTTTCAGGGCGTTCTACCGCAGCCGCCAATTGATAACCTGCTTCATACACAGCCTGAATAAGGATACGCCCCATACGACCGCCTGCACCCAAGATCCCAATGCGTGGTGTAGCTGACATAACATAGTCCTGATGTTGATCCAAAATTGCTCTTACTATAACAAAACTGCGGAATAACACTAAGATGCATTGCATAAAAATCAATGAAAATATTCAAAGAGTCAAATCACTGATATTAATAAAAGTACTTCATAAGTGTACATATAAAATCAACAATCCATAAGTAAGAACATATGGGCATCATTGGGTAGAATAAAATCATATGATGTTTGAAGAAAATGAGTAGTTAATTATCTGTATTATGTAGCAACTGCTACAAAACATAATAATTAATTAGTTAGAAAAAAGCCGAGATTAACTCGGCATTCTTTTTTGGCTTACGCCATTGCATGAACAATAGGCGCATGAATCACTTGCAATGGCCGATTCTTTACTTTTTCCCGAGCCTGCCACATATCATACTTAGCTTGCATCTGTAACCACAGATCAGCACGACCACCACGTTCAATGCCCAACCATGCTTCAATACGTAACGCCATCTCAGGTGATATAGCCGCTTTCTCATTGAGTACACGCGATAATGCCGCACGGGATACGCCAAGCTGTTTAGCCGCTTCGGTTACGGTTAAAGCCAGTGATGGTAAAATATCTTCTCGCAAAATTTCCGCTGGATGTGGGGGGTTAAACATTTGTGACATAGCACACCTCTCTTAATGATAATCCTGATAATCAACTAAAATGGCATCTTCATTTTCAAACTTAAATGTTAAACGCCAGTTTCCATTCACTGATACAGAATAATGCTTCTCGACATCTTGGTTTTTAGGGTTTTTACCTGTTAGTGGGTGTAAGCTCCAGCCCAGAACATCCATATCAGAGGGTGATGTAGAGGTATCTAATACCAACAATTGACGGCGTAGTTTTTTGGCATGTGCTGGCTGTATGCCTGCGGTTGAACCTGTTTCAAAAAACTTTTTCAATCCTTTATGCCGAAACGACTTAATCATGCAAATCACTCTGTCAGAATGACTTTTATTGTATAGTGTAACGCCTCACTTATCAACAGGTCTTGGTTTGTGCTGTTGTTATACAATGTCGTATTCATCAATAAAATTTTTCAAAAGCATGGTCAAGCCAAAAAGTGATTTGGACAAAATCAAATTTTTTGTCCATAGAAAAGCATGTCTATATGGTCAAAATGAATATTTATATAAAATAATATAATTCAATAACTTGGTACATATCCACATAAAACAACTTATGGAATGTAAATATTTTAATCAAGCTTAAGAAGTTAGGCAATCACTTCCATCAAAGCTATACGATGTAGATCAACTTGACTGTCATATAGACTGGCAAAATCTCCACTAAAAATTTGATGTTTCTTAATTTTATCTTTAAATAACTTTATGATTTAGCTTAAATAATTGATTTATAGAAGTATAGAATGTACGGCCATCTAAGTTTAAATCTACCTCAACTCCAGATGAAAGAAGAACTCTTTTACCCACTTCAATTCTTTTTAAACCCTGACGTGTATTTTGCATTTTATTGAGAGGAATTAACGAAACAATAATTTCAGTACCATTTTTAGATTTTGCAATTAGGTGGTGTTTCAAAAAGTATGCTGAAAAAAACAATATGGCTTTTGATAAAATAGAGGTATGAAAATAACGCTACAAATCAAATGTCCTACCTGTCTAAGTAACAATATAAAGAGAAATGGCATCAAAGTAGATGGGAAACAAAACCATCAGTGCAAAGATTGCAAACGTCAGTTTATTGGTGATCATGCATTAAGCTATCAAGGGTGTAACTCAGGTATTACCGGCAAGATATTACATTTGATGGTCAGAGGAAGCGGTGTTAGAGATATTGCTGAAGTCGAGCGTATCAGCATTGGCAAGGTATTACGAACCTTAAGTGAATCGATCTATCAGATTCAGCCTAAACA